>CALGRR010000110.1 GCA_937880805.1 uncultured Clostridia bacterium | reverse complement strand
ATTTTGTAAGAAGTCTGATTTCCTTAGCGTGAAGTGAAATTTCGCCTCTTCTTGTTCTGAAAACAAAGCCCTTAACCTCGATGATGTCGCCGATATCCCACTTTTTGAATTCTGCGAATTCATCTTCGCCGATTTCATCAATCTTAACATAAATCTGCATTCTGCCGGTGAGGTCGCGAATATCAATGAAGTTTGCCTTACCCATATCTCGGCGGCTCATCATTCTGCCGCAGATTGATACATCCTGGTTTTCAAGCTCTTCAAAACGCTCAACTATTTCGCTGCAGTGAATGCTCTGGTCTGCAAGTGTAATCTGAAACGGGTCTTTACCTGCAGCCTGAAGAGCTTCAAGCTTTTCAACTCTTATCTGACGGAGTTCGTTGACATCCTGAACCTGCTCTTCCTCAACGGGAGCAGCGTTTATAATCTTTTCGTCTGCCATGGTTTTACAGTCCTTTCTATTGCAAAAGCGACAGGTTGTGAGCCCGCCGCCGATTAATTTACTTTGAGATGGAAAGAATTTTCATCTTGCTGATGTTGCCCGAGGGAGTGTGAACCTCTGCGATTTCGCCAACCTTTTTGTTCATAATTGCAGAGCCGACGGGTGAAAGGTCGGAAATGATGCCGTTATCAATATCGCTCTTGCCGAGGATTTTGAATTCAAGCTCTTCATTATAGTCCATATCAAGGAGCTTAACCTTTGAGCCGATGCGAACGATTTCTGTTCCGAGGTCGGATTCATCAAGAATCTTTGCGTTGCGAAGGTCGGCTTCGAGTTTTGCGATTTCGGCTTCCATTTTAGCCTGTTCGTTCATCGCCTCATCATATTCGGCGTTTTCTGAAAGGTCACCGTGTGAACGGGCTTCTTTGATTTTTTCGGCAATGTCATCTCTGCCTTCGGTTTTCAGTCTGTTAAGTTCCGCACTGAGTTTGTTATAGTCCTCACGGGTAAATACTGTCTGCTTTTCCATTTCGGTATATCTCCTTATAAATAATTTACAATTCTGTAAATGGCTATATATTACCATTATTCACTTTATTATATATAATATATACTATAATGTCAAGAGTTTAATTGTTTCGTAACGCATTGCAGACAGCTTGCTGCGGAACGGTTTTCGCATTTACGGCAGCTTGTTTCAACATCTGAAAAGCAGGAATTGCAATAAGAAAAACAGCCGCAAAGTTCAAAAAGAGCACCCGCAAAATCAATGGGGCATATGCTTTCGGGAACGGTTTCTCTGTGCACGGGCTGAAGCTCAAGTCCGCTTGCCGAAAAACATATTTTTCCGCAGCTTTTTTTGCCGTATGCAAAGATAACCGAGTTTTGCATTGCGGGAGATACAACTCCGTCACAGCAAATAACAATATCGGTGTTTTCAAGCGTTTCGTATGAGGAGCGAAGCATTATTGCCGCACCGTTTTCTTCCATCGCTTTAATGCACGCAGATGCATATTTTTCGGGCTTTGATGTGATAACCCTGATTTGAGATGCGAAGGGCAGCAATCGGTGAATTTGCGAATACATAACCGAATTCCTGTCTGTGACGGTGACGGAAATCTTTTCTGCGGGAAGGTCTGCCTGCGAAAGCTCTCTGCACGCAGTGTTAAAAGTCAGTATGGGAATCATAGAACGGGGTGCAAAGCGGTTCAGCCCTTTGCCGTCGGGCAGGCTGACCGTTCGGGGTGCAACAATCCTTGAAGCGTATCTGCCGCATTTTTCGCTGACCGACTGCCAATCAATTCCTTTCTTCGTTTCGAGCACATCAAGGGTAAAAAACGGCAGACCTTTTTCCGTTGAGTGAGAGCATACGCAGGAGTTGGCTATGGCTTTTCTTTGCCGTCGGTTAATCTTGTTTTCAACCGCATTATGTATCCTTAAAACAACAAACACACTATCATCCTCCGTGCAGATTATTTAATCAAATAATTCTATGCACGGGCAAAGATAATAATGTGTTAATGTTATTTTATTCTGTTTCGTCGGTGAAAATAAGAGCCTTTTCTTCTTCGGTTAATTCTCTGCATTCACCTTCTGCAAGAGCGTTATCAAGGCGTAAAGAACCTATCTGCACACGGTGAAGCTGCTCAACCTTGTTGCCTACTGCTGCAAACATTCTTTTTACCTGATGATATTTGCCCTCGCGTATCTTTATTTCAGCAGCGGGAAGCCCGTTCTTTGTAAAGGCTTTCACCTTTGCAGGCAGGCATTCCGTGCCGTCTTCAAGAGTTATTCCCTCTTCAAGCTTTTTTATATCAACGTCATAAATCGGGAACGAAAGAATGGCTTCATAGGTTTTATAAACGTGGTGTGAGGGGCTCATAATCTTATGGCAGAAAGCCCCGTCATCCGTTATAATTAAAAGACCTGTGGTGTCACGGTCAAGTCTGCCCGCAGGAAAAAGAGAGCGTCTTTTCAGAGAATCGGGGATAATGTCAATAACCGTTTCCTTCTTCGGGTCACGGGAGGCACTGATAACTCCCTTCGGCTTATGAAGCATAATGTAAACGTGTTCCTTGAGCGTAAAGGTATAACCCTTTACGCATATTTCGTCAACATCAATGTCAACAAGCTCTTCCGCACGCATAACGCACTTGCCGTTAACCGTTACATCCGCATCTTTAATCAGCTTTCGTGCGTCCTTTCGTGACACATTGCAGTTGAGTGCTATTATTTTGTCAAGGCGTTTTAAGTTCATAAAATAACCTCATATGAAATAAGGGTCGGTGGTTGTGGCACCTTCCGTGAGGAAGGTGCCACAGTTTTATTCGCGTTAAACGCAAGTTGTATTGCTACGCTGTTATATTTGGCTTACGCCAAGTTATATTGTCCTTCGGACAGTTTTGATGCGAATACAATATAACGAAAGCCGTAAGGCTTTCATATAACTTGACCGCAGGTCAAATATCACTGCAAACTTTTAATTTGCAATATAACTTTACCTGCCAATAAAGAATACTCTTTCAGCAAGTAATGTTTCTTAAAGCATCATTTTACTGTTTAAAGCAGAAAAGGAGGCAACTTCCTTATGAAGTGCCTCCCTTAACCGACCCTTGAAATTGCTTAGCTTAAATTATGCAAGCTCTGCGAAGTACTTGATTGTGCGAACCATCTGGCTTGTGTAGCTGTTTTCGTTGTCATACCAAGAAACAACCTGAACCTGATAGAGATCGTCAGCAATCTTTGTAACCATTGTCTGAGTTGCATCGAAGAGTGAACCGTAAGTGATACCGATGATGTCGCTTGAAACGAGTTCTTCTTCTGTGTAACCGAAGGAAGCTGATGAAGCAGCCTTCATTGCTGCGTTGATGCCTTCCTTGGTGATGTCGCTGCCCTTAACAACTGCAACAAGGATTGTTGTTGAGCCTGTGGGAACGGGAACTCTCTGTGCTGAGCCGATAAGCTTGCCGTTGAGTTCGGGAATAACAAGACCGATAGCCTTTGCAGCACCTGTTGAGTTGGGAACGATGTTAGCAGCAGCAGCTCTTGCTCTTCTGAGGTCACCCTTTCTGTGAGGACCGTCAAGAACCATCTGGTCGCCTGTGTAAGCGTGAACTGTTGTCATGATACCGCTCTGGATGGGAGCATAATCATTGAGAGCCTTAGCCATGGGAGCAAGGCAGTTTGTTGTGCAGGATGCAGCTGAAATGATTGTGTCATCAGCTGTGAGAGTGCCTTCGTTTACGCTGTAAACGATTGTGGGAAGATCGTTGCCTGCGGGAGCAGAAATAACAACCTTCTTAGCACCTGCATCGATGTGAGCCTGGCTCTTTGCCTTTGAGGTGTAGAAGCCTGTGCACTCAAGAACAACGTCAACGCCGATTTCGCTCCAGGGAAGCTCTGCAGCGTTAGCCTTAGCGTAGATTTTGATTTCCTTACCGTCAACTGTGATGCTGTCTTCGCCTGCAACTACTGTGTCAGCAAGAGCGTATCTGCCCTGAGCTGAGTCGTACTTAAGAAGATGAGCAAGCATCTTGGGGTTTGTAAGATCGTTGATAGCAACGATTTCGTAGCCTTCTGCACCGAACATCTGACGGAATGCAAGACGGCCGATACGGCCGAAGCCGTTAATTGCAACTTTAACTGCCATGGTAAATTACCTCCAAAAATAAATTTATCTTTTTGACCGTATTTATTTTATACATTTTTGAGAAAATATGCAACAGTTTTTTCATTATTTTTCGGGTTTTTTGAAACTTTTGGTAAACTTAACAAAATATTTCAAAAGTTGAGCCTTAAGGGTGTAAAACTGCCGAATATTTTATGCTTTTTATTGCTTATTTATGATACTTTGTGCCGCTTGAAATCATAAAAGCACGGTAAATCTGCTCAAGCAGCATAACTCTTGCAAGCTGGTGAGGGAAGGTCATTTCGCTCATTGAGAGTCTGTAAGCGGCTTTTGATTTAACTGCGGGCGAAAGCCCGTGAGAGCCTCCGATAATAAAAGCAAGGCTGCCATAGCCCGAAACGGCACACTTTTCAATTTCTGCCGAAAGCTTTTCGGAGGGCATTTGCCTGCCCTCAATGCACATTGCAAAAACCGACGTATTCGGAGCGAGCTTTGCGATGATTCTTGCCCCTTCATCTTCGAGGGCGGCATTTATCTGAGCCTGGTTGGGGTTATCGGGAAGCCTTGCGGGAGTGAGCTCGGTTATTCTTAATTTGCAAAACGCACCGAGCCTTTTTTCGTATTCCGCACACGCCATACGAAGATAATCTTCCTTAAGTTTTCCCACACATATTATATCAATATTTAACATTTTTACTCCTGTCTGTCAGAAAGCGATAACGGGATTAAGGTCGCCCGCAACGCTGAGAAGATAATCGGCATTTTCTTTTGCACCCGCCATTGTCATTGCCGATTTTGTTGTTTCAAATGCAAGGGAGGGTATGTTGTTTTCCTTGCTCAGATGCCCGAGAACAAATCTTGTTGTGCCCGATTCAAGAAGCTTTACCGCCGTTTCGGCACATTTTTCATTAGAAAGATGCCCGTGATTTGAAAGGATTCTCTCTTTGAGAAAGAACGGATAAGGCCCGTTTTGAAGCATCCCCGTATCGTGGTTGGATTCAAGCAGAATAAGGTCGCTGCCGTAGATTGCCTCCATAACGGTATCAGTAACCGTGCCTATATCGGTTGCAACGGATATTCTTTTGCTGTCGGGTGTTATAATGCCGAAGCCCGTGCTCTCGTTGCTGTCGTGCGGAGTGCGGAAGGGGCGGATAAACATTCCCGCCGCTTCAATTCCCGAGGAAGGAACAATATCGGTGATTACTCTGGAATCAACCGCACCGAGCTTTTCCATTCCTGCAAGCGTGCCTGCCGAAGCATATACGGGGATTTTATGCCTTGCGGCAAAAACCTTTATTCCCTTGATATGGTCGGAATGCTCGTGAGTCACAAATATTGCGTGAATTGAGGAAGGGTCAACGCCTATGCCTGAAATTGCCTCTTCGGTTCTTTTTGCCGATACGCCTATATCAATCAGAATTCCGCCGTGTGAAGAGCCTATGTATGTGCAGTTTCCGCTGCTTGAAGAATATAAAGAACAGAATTTTGCCATAAAAATTTCCTTGCCTTTTAAAATGTTCAGAAGGGACACCCCTTGCGAAGTGTCCCTTAATAAGATACTATATTAAACACCATATTAAACTGCGTTTGAAACACTGTCGGATTCGGGAACATAAACTCTTTTTATATCCGCACCGATACCGCTGAATTTTTCAACAACATCCTCATAGCCTCTGTCGATATGAAGAATGTCTTCAATTTCCGTTGTGCCGTTTGCGGCACAGCCCGCAATAATCATTGCGGCACCTGCACGCAGGTCATCAGCCTTAACGGGTGCACCCTTAAGCTGCTCAACGCCCTGAACAACGGCAAGCTGACCGTCGGCATTGATGTTTGCACCCATACGGTTAAGCTGCTCTGTATATTTGAATCTGTTTGACCAGATGCTTTCCGAAATAATGCTCGTTCCGTCTGCAAGAGCAAGAAGAACTGCCATCTGGGGCTGCATATCGGTGGGGAAACCCGGATGCGGCATTGTTTTAACGTTGCACTTGCCGGGTCTTGTATCAAGAGAAACCCTGACGGCATCGTCAAATTCTTCAACCGTTGCACCGCACTCCACAAGCTTTTTAGAAATTGATTCAAGATGCTTGGGGATAACGTTTTTAATAAGAACATCGCCCTTTGTTGCAGCGGCGGCAACCATAAATGTGCCCGCTTCAATCTGGTCGGGTATAATCGAATATGTGCAGCCGTGAAGCTGCTCAACGCCTCTGATTTTAATAACGTCTGTGCCCGCACCTCTTACATCTGCACCCATTGAATTGAGAAAGTTTGCAAGGTCAACTATATGGGGCTCCTTTGCGGCATTCTCGATAACGGTGAGTCCGTTTGCTTTAACTGCGGCAAGAAGGATGTTAACCGTTGCACCAACAGATACCATATCAAGATACACGGGATTTCCGAGAAGTCTTTCTGCCTCGGCTTCCACGATTGCATTATCCTCAACCGAAACCGTTGCACCGAGAGCTTCAAAGCCTTTGATATGCTGGTCAATGGGTCTGGGGCCGAGATAGCATCCGCCGGGAAGTGCAACCTTTGCTCTGCCGAATCTGCCGAGAAGGGCACCGATAAAATAATAAGAAGCACGAAGGTGCTTTGTTATATCGTGAGAAATGATGTATGAATTAAGATGGCGTGAATCTATTTCAATAGTGTGCTTGTTGATGAGCTTCACTTTTGCACCGAGCTGGTTGAGAATTTTTATCATATAGCCCACATCGCTGATGGAGGTGGGAAGGTTTTCAATCACACAAATATCCTGAGAAAGAATTGCGGCGGGAATAATAGCAAGGGCAGCATTCTTTGCACCGCTTACGGAAACCGAGCCGTGAAGCGGGGAGCCGCCATTGATTATAAACTTCTCCAAGTGCAGACCTTCTTTCAAAATTTTATATAAAAACAACTGATATTAAACATAACCGAAAGCATTATATCACCATTTTTCTGATTTGAAAAGTGCTTTTTTAAAAAATATGTGCGATTTTTGTAATTTTTTTGAAATATTTTATTATACGGGTGACAATGCACATATAGTATGTTCAATTTTTTAACGCATATATGATGTGATTACAGAAATAATCTTTAGCTAAAAACAACAAAAAACGGCAGGCTGTATTGTGTATTTTTGCTGTGGTATTTTTGACTAAATATTTCAGACGGTTGCTGCGAGGTTAATGATTTAAAAGAATAATAACTGTAATTATAGCTAAAAAAGAAGTGCCGTTTTTGTTTAAAAGTTATAGATGATAAAAGCGGTGATTAACAATCTCAACAAAAGAATTGATAGGTAAAATTTTCTTTTTTTTGGTAATTTTCAATAAATAAAGACACAAATTCACAATAAATTCAAAAAGTTTTTTGAAAAAAGTGCAGTTTTCTATTGCAAAAACGCATCTTATTGTGTAAAATGTATATGTCCCGATGGTCATTTTGTCTAAAAGATTCGTTTTTGTGCCGATTAATGCGGCTTGCGGTATTGGCATAAAAACAAAAATGAAGTTTAAAAACGAAATAAATGAGGGGTAATAATTATGTCAAACAGAATTTTCCAGGGCCTTGTTCATCAGATGCGTGATGCTGTGGGCAGAAATCTGGGCGTAATTGACGAAACAGGCACAATCATTGCTTGCAGCGAGCTTAGCAAAATCGGTGAGGTTATTTCAACCGCTTCCGAGGTTTTTGCGGATAACGAGCTGCACTATATCAATGACTGCACCTTCTGCAACTTCAGTTCTCACGTTCAGAACGAATATGCTGTTTTTGTTGAGGGAACAGATGAGCTGGCAGGCAGATTTGCATCCGTTTGCTGCGTATCGCTTGAAAACCTCAAGCAGTATTATGAGGAGAAGTTTGACAGGGGCAATTTTATTAAGAATGTAATTCTTGATAATATTCTGCCCGGTGATATTTATCTTAAATCAAGAGAGCTTCGTTTCAATAACGATGTAACAAGAGTTGTTCTTCTTATCAGAATAACCGACCATAACGATGCTTCCGTATTTGATGTTGTTCAGAATCTTTTCCCGGATAAGAATAAGGATTTTGTTATTAATATCAATGAGCACGATATTGCCATTGTTAAGGAAGTCCGCAGCAATATTGAAAGCAAAGACCTTGAAAAGCTTGCACGCTCGATTTCGGATTCACTCAGCACGGAGCTTTATACCCATGTTCTTGTAGGTATAGGCACAACGGTTGAGAGCATCAAGGATCTTGCGGTTTCCTTCAAGGAGGCACAGATTGCTCTTGAGGTTGGCAAGGTATTTGATACCGAAAAAACCATCGTAAGCTATGAGAATCTCGGCATCGCAAGACTTATTTATCAGCTTCCCACAACACTTTGCGATATGTTCCTCAGAGAAATATTCAAGAGAGGCTCAATAGAAAGCCTTGACCACGAGACACTTTTCACAATTCAGCGTTTCTTTGAAAACAATCTTAATGTTTCCGAAACATCAAGAAAGCTTTTTGTTCACAGAAACACCCTTGTTTACAGACTTGAAAAAATCAAGAAGCTTACGGGTCTTGACCTGAGAGAGTTTGACGATGCAATCGTGTTCAAAGTAGCTCTTATGGTTAAGAAATACCTTGACGCAAAGCCCGTTAAGTATTAAGCCTCGGCGTCGGCTGCAAACAAAACATATTAAGGAATGATACCGTGATTGAATTTAATAATGTATCAAAGAAATATGATAACGGTACACACGCCCTGAAAGACATCAGTCTGAAAATTGAAAAGGGAGAGTTTGTTTTCGTTGTCGGTTCTTCGGGTGCAGGTAAGAGCACCTTCCTTAAGCTTATGATGCGAGAGGAGGTTCCGTCGTCGGGCACGATAACCGTTGACGGAGTGGTTCTTAATAAAATGAAAAAGCGAGAAATTCCGAAATTCCGCCGTAAGCTCGGCATAGTTTTTCAGGATTTCAGGCTGATTCCCACTATGAGCGTTTTTGATAATGTTGCATTTGCAATGCGTGTTATCGGAACAAAAGAAAAGAAAATCAGAAGAAGAGTGCCCTATGTTCTCAGCCTTATGGGTCTTAACCACAAGGCAAGAAACTTCCCCAAGGAGCTCTCGGGCGGTGAGCAGCAGAGAGTTGCTCTTGCAAGAGCACTTGCAAACAATGCCGATATTATCATTGCGGACGAGCCCACCGGTAACGTTGACCCGCAGATGAGCTATGAAATAGTTGATTTGCTTATGCGTCTTAACGAATCGGGCACAACCGTTATTATGGTTACTCACGAACACAGCCTTGTCCGCTGTTTCGATAAGAGAGTTATTATTCTTGAAAAAGGAACCGTTGTTTCAGACGGAGGCAACCTTATAAGAGAAGCGGCAACCTCTCATATAAATGCCGCAAGCGAGATTTCAAACGAATATGTTGTTCCTCCCGAAGAGGATTATTCGGCATATGCCGCCGTTAATGTTCAGGAAGATGAAAACGGCATTGAATTTTCTCAGAACGGAGGCGGGGAATAATGGGTAATATAAAATATCTTACCAAAGAGGGCTTCAGAAACCTCAAGGTCAACAAGCTTATGTCCCTCGCTTCGGTAACCGTGCTTTTCAGCTGCCTTATGCTCATAGGCATTGCGTTTATGCTGCTTGTGAATATTGAGGTGTTTATAAGCAACATTGAAGCTGAAAACGTAATTATGGTTTATGCGGATGTGAACCTTGAAACCGATGATGTTGAGTTCATAAAGCTCGGCAATGACCTTGAAGCAATTCCGTATGTGGGCACTGTTGAGATTATTGAAAAAGATTCCGCATACAGAGAAATTCTTTCAGAGCTTGATGAAGGACTCAAAAGCTATCTTGAAGGTGTTGAAGAGAATCCGCTTCCGAATGCATACAGGGTAACTGTTTCAAATATGGAGCAGTTTGAAAGTGTTGCTTCGCAGGTAAAGCAGATGAGCAATGTGCTCAGAGTGCACGAAAACAGCGTACTTGCAAGGCAGCTTTCAGGCTTACGCAATTCGGTTACTTACATAAGCATCGGAATAATCGCTCTGCTGCTTATTGTTTCTCTGTTTATTATTTCAAACACAATAAAGGTAACTATGTTCAGCAGAAGGCTTGAAATAAGCATTATGAAGAGCGTAGGTGCCACAAATTCATTTATACGCTGGCCGTTTATGGTTGAAGGAATTATTATAGGCATCATAGCAGGTGTTCTTGCAACGGGTGCCGTATGGGCGATTTATGAGCTTGCTTTAAGCTCGGTAACATCGCTTCTTTCAGGCTTCGGTGCGTCGGTTGAAGTAAGTTTCCTTGATTATGCTCCTTATCTTGTTGCGGCTTTTGTGGGTATCGGAGTATTTACCGGCATCTTCGGAAGTGCAACTTCAATAAGCAAATATCTTAAGGAAAGGAAGTTCGTTGAGCTTGAAGACTAAAAGAAAATATCTGAAAAAGCTTCTTTGTATGGTGATGGCTTTTGCTTGTGTTTTCTCGGTAGTTTTGCCTTATACTCCAACAGCCTCCGCAGAAGAAAGCCTTGAGGATTTGAGAAATCAGTATGAAGACCTTGAAAAAGAGATTCTTCAGAATCAGCAGGCACTCAGCCAGGTTCAGAGCGAATTGAAGACCAATGAGCAGAAGCTTGATTCGCTTAACGATGAAATCAAAATTATCGAAAAGCAGATGGATGTGCTCGATGAAAGAATCAATGTTCTTAACGGAAGCATAAGCGATTTGCAGGTGAGCATCGATACTGCCGAAAACGATATTGAGGTTATCAATAATCAGGTTTCGATGATTCAGATTCAGATTGCCGATTCAGAGGCTCTTATGTCCGAAACAAAGTCGCAGCTTCTTGCAAGACTGCGTGAAAACTATATGTCGGGCGAGTCAACCACTCTTGAGCTTCTGTTTTCATCAAGCGATATGGCAACGTTTTTTGCCAGAAAAGAGCTTGTAACAAGAGTTTCCGAGAATGATGCGGCTCTTATCAACGAGCTTTCCGATAAGGTTGTTCAGCTCAATTCCCTTGAAAAAGAGCTCGGAGAAAAGAAGATTGAGCTTGAAGAGAAAAAGATTGTTCTTGGTGAAGAAATGGTTGTTCTTTCCGAGCGTCAGTCAGACCTTCAGAGCAGTCAGGATGAGCAGAGCGAAAAAAGAGATTCCGTAATGGGTAAATATGAGCAGGTCAAAGATATTGTTAATGAGCTTGATAAAGACAGCGAGGCATATAAAAAGGCAATCAAGCTTCAGGAGGCAGAAAGAGATGCCCTTGATGCACAGATTGATGCCTATATCAAGCAGCACGGTTCAACCGAAGGCGATGTTCCCAAGGAAGAATATAACAATGACGGCAAGCTTCTCTGGCCCGTTCCCGGCTCAACAAGGGTTACGGCAGGTTATCCCAGCTATCCCAGCGGCGGCAAGCATTGGGGCATTGACATTGTAAGAACCGATGTCACAACCCTCGGCTCACCCTTCCGTGCCGCACAGGGCGGTGAGGTTATCATTGCTTATAATGACGGCAACTGGAATTCGGGCTTCGGTAACTATTGCGTTATCGACCACGGCGACGGTAAGCAGACTCTTTATGCGCATTCAAAAAGGCTTTATGTGAAGAAGGGCGATATTGTTCAGAAGGGCGAAACCATCGGAGAAATCGGCGAAACCGGAAACACAACGGGTCCCCACCTTCATTTTGAAGTAAGAATAAAGAGGTCAGACGGCAGCGTAAGCAGAGTTCAGCCTCTTGATTATGTATCAAAACCATAAATAACCTAAAAAGGCGGCTTAATGCCGCCTTTTCTGAAAGAAAGGAGAATGCCTGTGAACAAAAAAATATCATTGGGATTAAGCATTTCTCTTATCATTATTTCAATAACGGCAACCTTTGCACTGACAATGGTTGTTTCAAAGCAGATGTATAATAATATTATCAGCAATATTTCGCAGCGTTCGCAGATTTATGAATCGGTTGATGAGATAAGTAAAATAATCTCCAACTATTTCTACGGAACGGCAGAAGACCGAAGCAAACTCAATTCTGCTCTTGCAGAGGGCTATGTGAACGGTCTCGGCGATTCCAACAGCATTTATCTTACCTCTGCGGAATACGACAGCTATCTTGAAAAGCTTGAAGGCGGCGTAGCGGGCATCGGTGCCGAAACGGCATATGACTACACAAACGGAAATTTTGTTATAACCTATGTATATGAGGGTTCGCCTGCTGAAAAAAGCGGACTCAAGGCGATGGATGTTATAACCGCAATCAATAACACCGCGGTAACAATGAGCAATTATTCAACTCTCAGAGAGAATCTTTACGGTGACCGTCTTTCTTCGGTGCAGATTGAATATGAGCGTGACGGAGTAACCCGTGTTATTGAGCCTATGCTCGGCTTTGAAATTCCGGGCGTAATCGGAAGGCTCGAAGGCAATGTTGGATATATTAAAATCAACGGATTTTATAAGGATACCGCCCCGGAGTTCAAAGCTATTATTAATAAGCTTCGTGAAGACGGTGCGGAAAGTATGGTTTTTGATGTCAGAAACACTTCCGACGGAAGCATTGATTATGCAACGCAGGTTATAGATGTTGTTGTTCCTGCGGTTTCTGAAAACCTTGCTGTGGCAAAGGATAAGAACGGAAATGTTTATAAGAATAAGGTTTATACAGCTGAAAACAGCAGCGTTTCAATGCCGTTTGTTGTTCTTGTGAATTCATATACAAAAGGACCCGCAGAGCTTTTTGCCTGCGATTTGAGAAATATTTCTCAGGCACAGCTTGTGGGAACCAAAACAGCGGGTGTTGGCACAATGCAGGAGCTTTTTGCTCTTGAAGACGGCGGTGCGGTGCTTCTCACGGTTGCTCTTATTGAGCCCAAGGGCGGCGAAGCTGCGGTTTATAACAAGGTTGGTCTTACACCGGATGTTGAAGTATTCCTCACTTCAGGAAACGATTTCGCACTCGGCTTGCTCACAACACAGCAGGATAACCAGCTTTCAACAGCACTTAATATGCTGGCAGGGTAAAAGATAAAGACGAATTACGGAAATCCCGTAATTCGTCTTTTTTATATTATTCCTTTGAAATACTCCACCAAAATAAGAATGTAATGATAAACAACGGGGAGTATTATTGCGGGGAGCATATTGAGCGTCTTGAATTTGTTCTTGAAAATAAAATTAAAGCCTATTGCCATAATTATTGCATAACCGACCGAGCAAATCTGTTCAAGCAGCTCACCAGTCAGCAAGCCGCTGAGCGAGCCTGCAAGAAGAGTTATAAAGCCTTGATAAACCAAAATGGTAATCGGGGTGAATATCACGCCGAAGCCAAGAGTGGAGGCAAGGATAACGGAGGTTGTGAAGTCGAGTGCACTTTTAACAAAAAGAACCGAGCTGTCGCCCGAAATACCGTCGTTGATTGAGCCGATTACCGCCATCGCACCAACATTGAATATCAATGTGCCGCTTATAAAGCCTGCCGAGAATCCGCCGCTTTTGAATTTGCTGTCTATTTTATTGCTGAATTTAGTGAAACGTTCATCAAGTTTTAAAAGCTCACCGATAAATGTTCCGATAACAAGAAAAACAACGAGTAACAGCTCGCCGCTGCTTGAGATTTTGCCGTTTTCAACCGAAAACATATTTGAAATAACGCCGTTCAGACCGATTATGAGCACCGCAAGCCCGAGCGATTTATTGATGCTCTCTGCGTAGCTTTCTTTTATGCCTTTTTTGAATATCAGACCTATTGCACTGCCCGCAAGCACGGCGGCGCAGTTGACTATTGTTCCAGTCATATAAATACTTCCCGAATAAAAATTTTTATAAATTTTAATCCTTTTTACTTAAAATGTCAACCTTGCAATATAATGGATGATATGTTAAAATTTAATAAAAAAGATAATGAGGTGAAGATAATGACGGCATTGTATATCATTCTTGGCATTGCGGCATTTCTTTTGATTCTCTTCGTTATTCTCGGTGCTGTGGGCTATAAGGTTGCTCTTGTTTCCAACAGACACAAAAAGCCCGAAACCGAGCCGATAAAGATTTGGAGAGCAGGGGAAAGAAAAAAGAATAATGCATATCTGCTTTCGCATAATCCCGAGGATTTGAGCCTCGAATCTCACGGCGAAAAAATGAGGGCGTGGTTTGTACCCGCAAAAAGCGAAACAAAAAAATTCGTTATTTGTATTCACGGTTATAACTGCAACGGGCCCGATGAATGCGGTCATCTTTTTCCGTTTTATCACGATGAAATGGGCTTCAACTATCTTTTGCCCGATCTTCGCGGACATGGCAGAAGCGAAGGAAGCAAAATCGGCTTCGGTTCGTTTGACCATAAGGATATAAAGCTTTGGATTGATTATCTTGTTGAACGCTTCGGTGAAGATATTGAAATTGTTCTTCACGGAATTTCAATGGGTGCGGCAACTGCAATGCTTGTTAACAACACTTCGCCCCGTGAGCAGGTGAAGCTGGTTGTTGAGGACTGCGGATTTACTAATGCCTATGATGTTGTGAAAAACAAGATTAAAACAATGATTGGCTTTGAACCGAGAATAATGGTGTTTTTTATAAACATTTTTTGCAATATATTATCCGGCTATGATTTGAAAAAAGACTGCAATCCTCTTGAAACTATGAAGAATGCGAAGAATCCCGTTATGTTTGTTCACGGCGGCAAAGACCCGCTTGTTCCGTTTGAAATGTGCGGCGAGCTCTATGATGCCTGCCCCGTTGACAAAGAGATTTTTACCGTTCCCGATGCAATTCACGCATTCTGCTATTATGATAAAAAAGAACAATACAACGAAAAAATGCGGAGTTTTTTCGCAAAGCATCTTGATTTAGCAGAGAAAAAAAGGGAAACGTTGTCTTAATACACAAAAATTGAATAGATTTACTGTATATTATTCATAAAAATAATTTAGTGTGTTGAAATAGGCAAAATACTGTGTTAAAATAAATTGATTATTTTTAGACGGGAGCGATGTTATGGCATCAAATGCTGAAGCAACTGCCAAGGTTAAAGAAACCAAAAGTGCAGTTCCCAAAGACAGGCGATATGTTGGCTCAAAAGAAACATTCGCTTACATACTTGACGATATAGCTCAAAGCTTTAATATCGGCAAATATGACGACATCTTTAAGATGAACATTCTCAAAATCGACCTGGTTCTCCAGTCGATTACCAACGCCGTTATCGGTGTATGGGACATTATCAACGATATTTTCCTTGCAGCTATCGTTGACAGAACAAGAACCAGATGGGGTAAATTCAAGCCCTGGCTTGTGGTTTATGCTGTTCCCGGTGTTCTGCTTTCAGTAATTTTCTGGGCACTGCCTTTGTTTATGGGAACAGAGGGTATCGGAACAAACATTCCGAGATTCTCGATTTATCTGCTTTTGCAGATATTCTCAAACCTTTCAGGCTCGCTTATTGCGATAGTCCGTCAGGGTATGACCTCAACGATAACGCCCAACATCATTGACCGAACAAGGCTTATCACCTCGGCAAACCTTCTTTCGGGCTTCGTTGAAAAGGCACCCGAAATCCTTATGGGCTTCCTGATTGATATTTATATCAACAGCCCCTCAAACAAGGCTCTCGAGCTCACAAACAATGTGGCATACCAGTTAGGCTATAACAGGCTCTTTGTTATAGGCGGTGTTGTAACATCTGTTGTTTCAGGCTTGTTTGCACTCTTCTATGCATTTGTTGCAAAAGAAAGAGTTATGCAGACGGTTGACCGTCCCAGCATCTTCAGCGGTGTCAAGTCGGTTATCACCAATAAACCGCTTCTTCTTATCACCCTTTCCGAGTTCCTCGGTGCATTCAGCCTCAACTCGGGTCTTAACCTCTACTACATCAACGTTCTTAACCTTGCATCAATGTCAACAATCGTTGGTATTCCCGGTGCGGTTGTTTCACCCATAAGCTATTCATACGTTCCCTGGGCTCGCTCCAGATTCTCAACAAAGGCTCTCTGGATTGCAGGCTCACACGTTGACAGCGTGCTTATGCTCGGCGTTTATGCCGCAGGTGAGCTTCTCAACTTCGGTGGCAAGAAGGGCTACGAAAACCTTTGGGTTATGATTCCCTCGTTTATGCTCCGTGAAACCATCTGGATGTTCTTCTGGGGTATCAGAAAGGTTATTCCCGAAGAAATGAGAAATGAAGCTATCGACTACGGCGAGTGGAAGAACGGCTTCAGAACAGAAGGTATGACAGGTGTTGCAAAGGGTCTTGTTACAAAGATGGTTAACACCGTTAAGAACTTCATTCAGCCGCTTCTTCTCAAGATGTTCGGCTATAACCCCAATGCAACATCAGGCAACCAAACAGAGCAGGCTCGTCACGCACTCTTCTGGATGAGCACACTCCTTCCCGTTGTTACAGGTATCCTCAGCATCGTTCCTCAGCTCTTCTATGACCTTCAGGGCGAAAAGAGAGACAGAATGTATATGGAGCTTCGTGAAAGAAGAAAGGCCATTGCAAACCAGGTTAACGAGTTTAACGAGAATGTAGAAGTTACCTCTTCTGATGAGAACTAAACAAACAGTAAAGGCACGGTTGAAAAATGAACAGGTCCAGTAAAAACGGACAATGAAAAAAAGAGCCTCCTATGGTAGAATT
>CALGRR010000109.1 GCA_937880805.1 uncultured Clostridia bacterium | reverse complement strand
GGTGGTTTTACCGGCGTCAATATGAGCCATAATACCAATATTTCTTGTCATTTCAAGAGATACTTTTCTTGGCATTTTAAACCTCCATCCGCGTGTATCACGCGGTCATTAACAAATTACCATCTGTAGTGAGCAAAAGCCTTGTTTGCTTCTGCTGTTCTGTGCATTTCTTCACGTCTCTTAACTGCATTACCTAAGCCGTTAGTAGCATCGATAATTTCGTTTGCAAGACGCTCTTTCATTGTGCGCTCTGAACGTTGACGGCTAAACATTGTAAGCCATCTAAGCGCTAGAGTCTGCTTTCTTTCAGGACGAACCTCGAATGGTACTTGATATGTGGCACCGCCCTTACGAACTGCTTTACATTCAAGCTGTGGCATAATATTCTCCATAGCAGCATCAAACACTTCGAGTGGTTCTTTACCTGTTTTTTCACTGATGATGTCAAAAGCACCGTAAACTATCTTCTGAGCTACACCCTTCTTACCGTCAAGCATAATGTTGTTGATAAGGCGAGTAACCTTTTTAGAATTGTAGATAGGATCCGGCAAAACATCACGTTTTGCAATAAAGCCTCTTCTTGGCATTGTACTTCCCTCCTTCATAGGAATGATATCATAGGTACTCGAGTTGACAAATTCCCGTTAACACCAAACAAGGCTTTTTAACATATATAAAGCCTGCCGGTTTACAGCAGAGATTGTCTATTCTCTAAAAAAATTATTTCGCACCTGCTTTAGGACGCTTTGCGCCATACTTGGAACGACTTTGCATTCTGTTAGCTACACCCTGTGTATCAAGTGTACCTCTGATGATGTGATAACGTACACCAGGAAGGTCCTTAACACGGCCGCCGCGGATAAGCACTACGGAGTGCTCCTGAAGGTTATGGCCAACACCGGGAATGTAAGCTGAAACCTCAATGCCGTTTGTGAGACGAACTCTTGCGATCTTACGAAGAGCTGAGTTGGGCTTTTTGGGGGTTGCAGTCTTAACAGCGGTGCAAACGCCACGCTTCTGGGGTGAATCCTGATCTGTAAGAACATTCTTCTTTGAGTTGAGACCCTTCAAAAGTGCGGGAGCCTTGGGCTTCTTAACAAGTGTTTCTCTGCCGTTACGAACAAGCTGATTAAAGGTAGGCAAAAATACTCTCTCCTTTCTTTGAAAATTATATCGTGTTATGAACCCCGCACCCGAAAGCACAGGGTTCTGGACACCACAATTTTAGATTTTATCACAGGATAACCCTGTTTGTCAACACTTTCTACAAAAATTACTCTGCATTTTCAGCAATATTACCTAACTTCTGTGTTGCATACACTTCAACATTGCTGTAGCATTTCATACCCGTGCCTGAGGGAAGGAGCTTACCGATGATTACGTTCTCCTTAAGACCTACGAGAGGATCTGTTTTACCCTTGATAGCGGCATCGGTGAGAACTCTTGTTGTTTCCTGGAACGAAGCAGCCGAAAGGAATGAATCAGTTGCAAGAGAAGCCTTGGTGATACCCATAAGAGTGGGAACTGCCTCTGCAAACTTGGGCTCTGTGCCCTTTTCTGCAGCTTCCTTTGCGATACGCTCATTCTCTTCACGGAGTTCAACCTTATCAACAACAACGCCGGGAAGGAACTTGGAATCTCCGGGCTCGGAAACTCTTACCTTTCTCATCATCTGACGAACGATAACCTCGATATGCTTATCGTTGATGTCAACACCCTGCATACGGTAGGTTCTCTGAACTTCTCTGATAAGGTAATCGTGAACTGCCTCAACACCGAGAATTGCAAGAATATCTGCGGGGCTCTGTGCACCTTCGGTGAGCTGTGCACCCTTGGGAATATGCTGACCTTCTTCAACCTTAAGGCGGAAGCCATAGGGAATAAGGTAGGCTCTTTCGTCACCGTCGGCACCGGTAACAATAACGTGCTGGCTCTTCTTGATTTCGCGGAAGGATACATCACCTTCGATCTCACTCATAATTGCAAGAACCTTGGGCTTACGAGCTTCAAAGAGTTCTTCAATTCTGGGAAGACCGGTTGTAATATCCGACTGGTCAGCAGCACCGCCGGTGTGGAAGGTTCTCATTGTAAGCTGTGTACCGGGTTCACCGATTGACTGAGCAGCGATAATACCAACTGCCTCACCAACGGTAACGGGGTCGCCGGTTGCAAGGTTTGAACCGTAGCACTTGATACATACGCCGCGTTCGGAGCAGCAGGAAAGAAGCGAGCGAATCTTAATCTGTGCTCTGCTGCCCTCGGGAAGCTCACCCGATGCAATCTTCTTTTCTGTTTCCTTCTGAACGCTTGCTGCAACCTTTTCAGCCACAACATCGGTAACCATTACATCCTTGCTTGCAAGGAGTTCGCCGGTTTCGGGGTCAATATAATCTTCAAGAAGGTATCTGCCTGTAAGTCTTTCTGCAAGACCAACAATCTTTCTGCCGCCGAACTTGGGATCGCCGTCATAAATATCATAAACATTGATACCGTCTGTGCAATGGCAGTCTTCCTGATGAATGATAACTTCCTGTGAAACGTCAACAAGACGGCGGGTAAGATAACCCGAGTCAGCTGTACGAAGAGCAGTATCGGCAAGACCTTTACGTGCACCACGGGAAGAAATGAAGTATTCTGAAATGTTAAGTCCCTCTCGGTAGTTAGCCTTGATGGGAACTTCGATTGTTTTACCTGCTGTGTTTGCGATAAGGCCACGCATACCTGCAAGCTGACGAAGCTGTGAATCGTTACCACGGGCACCCGAATCAAGCATCATATTGATGGGGTTGAACTTGTTGAAGTTCTTCTTAAGCTCTGCAGCAACTTCCTTGGTGCAGATATCCCATGCTTTAATAACAGCTTCTGAACGGTCATCATTTGTCATAAAGCCTCTTTCGTAGCTGCGTGTGATTTCTGCAACCTTTGCTTCAGCCTGAGCAAGCAATTCCTTCTTCTTGGGAGGAATTGTTGCATCGCAAACTGCAACGGTGATACCGCTTCGTGTTGAGTATCTGTAGCCCTGAGCCTTGATTTTATCAAGAACATCTGCTGCTACTGCTGTGCCGTGAACCTTGATGCAGCGGTCAACAATCTTGCCGAGCATCTTCTTGTTAACAAGCACATCAACCTCGGGAGTGAAGAGATTATCGGGATTTGTTCTGTCGATAAATCCGAGATCCTGAGGAATGGGTGTGTTGAAGATAATCTTACCGAGTGTTGTTTTAACAAGCTTTGTTACGGGCACGCCGTTAACCTCTTTGGTCATACGGATTCTGATTGTTACGTGAAGACCGATGTCGCCTTCATCATAAGCCATCATTGCCTCGTCAACACTTGTGAATGTGCTGTATATATAATGTTTTTCACCGTTTTCATCAATGAACTCGGTGGGAGCACCGGGCTCATAGGGATCTTCGGGGTTATAATCCGAATTTGCGGGGTTATTATCATTAACAAGAGTAAGATAATATGAACCCAGAATCATATCCTGCGAAGGAACCGCAACGGGACGTCCGTCCGAAGGCTTGAGGAGGTTGTTTGCAGCAAGCATAAGGAAGCGTGCTTCTGCCTGAGCCTCTGCCGAAAGAGGAACGTGAACGGCCATCTGGTCGCCGTCGAAGTCGGCGTTGAAAGCGGTACAAACAAGAGGATGGAGTCTGATTGCTCTGCCTTCAACAAGAACGGGCTCAAATGCCTGAATACCGAGTCTGTGAAGTGTGGGAGCACGGTTAAGCATAACGGGATGGTCTTTGATAACAATTTCAAGTGCATCCCATACTGCGGGATTTGAACGCTCAACCATCTTGCGGGCTGACTTGATGTTACCTGCAACCTCTGTTTCAACAAGACGCTTCATAACGAAGGGCTTGAAGAGTTCAAGTGCCATTTCCTTGGGAAGACCGCACTGATAAAGCTTGAGTTCGGGACCAACAACGATAACCGAACGGCCCGAGTAGTCAACACGCTTACCGAGAAGGTTCTGTCTGAAACGGCCCTGCTTACCTTTAAGCATATCCGAAAGTGACTTGAGAGCTCTGTTGTTGGGACCTGTTACGGGTCTGCCTCTTCTGCCGTTATCGATAAGTGCGTCAACAGCTTCCTGAAGCATTCTCTTTTCGTTTCTAATGATGATGTCGGGAGAGCCGAGCTCCATAAGCTTTGCAAGACGGTTATTTCTGTTGATAACTCGTCTGTAAAGGTCATTAAGGTCTGATGTTGCAAATCTGCCGCCTTCAAGCTGAACCATAGGTCTGAGCTCGGGGGGGATAACGGGAACAACATCAAGAATCATCCACTCGGGTCTGTTGCCCGACTGTCTGAAAGCTTCAACAACCTCAAGACGCTTAAGAATCTTTGCCTTCTTCTGACCTGCGGCAGTTTCCATCTCTTCTTTAAGCTGAGCTGAAAGAGCCTCAAGGTCGATTTCGGCAAGAAGCTCTTTGATTGCTTCTGCACCCATACCTGCTCTGAAATCATCTTCATATCTGAGGCGGTACTCTTCATAATCCTTCTCATCAAGTGTCTGGCACTTTTCAAGCGGAGTATCGCCGGGATCGATAACGATATGCTTTGCAAAATAGAGAACCTTTTCAAGGTCTCTGGGTGATATATCAAGGATAAGACCCATTCTCGAGGGAATACCCTTGAAATACCAGATGTGGGAAACGGGTGCTGCGAGTCTGATATAACCCATTCTCTCACGGCGTACCTTTGCTCTTGTTATTTCAACGCCGCAACGCTCGCAGACCTTGCCCTTATAGCGGATTCTCTTATATTTACCGCAATGACACTCCCAGTCCTTCTGAGGTCCGAAAATTCTTTCGCAGAAAAGACCGTCTTTTTCGGGCTTGAGAGTTCTGTAGTTTATGGTTTCGGGCTTTTTAACTTCGCCCTTATCGCTGCCCTCTTCACCGCCTGCCCAGGCAATAATCTGTTCGGGAGATGCGAGGCCGATTTTTATTGATTCAAATGTAAGATTGCTGTTTGATTCAATGTTTTCCATCAAACGATGCCCCTTTCCGTTAATTCTCTTTTGGGAAAATGGCGATTAATTATAATCGTCCTCCGAGCTTTCAAAGTCAAGACCGAAATCCTCTGCACTGTAATCGTCTTCAAAATCCGCATAGATTTCATCGTCATCTGCTTCTGCTCTGATGAAGATGTCGTTTTCTTCGCTCTCTTCATCGATAATAAACTCATCGCTCTGCTCAACGTCGTTAACATTCTGGAATGTCTTATCGTCGGGAACAAAGCCTGCATCGTCATTGTCAAACGACTGACGAAGGTCAATCTCCTCGTTGTTTTCATCAAGAACCTTGATGTCGAGTGCGAGTGACTGAAGTTCTTTGATAAGAACCTTGAAAGATTCGGGGATACCGGGTGTGGGAACATTCTGACCCTTGACGATTGCTTCGTAGGTCTTTACTCTGCCCACAACATCGTCAGATTTAACAGTAAGAATTTCCTGAAGAGTATATGCTGCACCGTAAGCTTCAAGTGCCCAAACTTCCATTTCACCGAAACGCTGACCGCCGAACTGGGCTTTACCGCCGAGGGGCTGCTGTGTAACGAGTGAGTAGGGACCTGTTGAACGTGCGTGAATCTTATCGTCAACAAGGTGATGGAGCTTGAGATAATACATAACACCTACGGTTACGGGGTTATCAAACTTTCTGCCGGTGCGTCCGTCAGTAAGGATTGATTTGCAGTCAAGGCGAAGCTGGGGAACTGTTTCGGGGTCGAATTCAACGCCCTTTTCAGCAGCCTTCTTCTCTGCCTCTTCCATTGAAAGACGGTTTGCTTCAATAAATGCATCTCTGATGTCATCTTCGTGTGCACCGTCAAATACGGGAGTCATCATCTTGCAGCCAAGTGCTCTTGCAGCAAAGCCGAGATGAACCTCAAGAACCTGACCGATGTTCATACGTGAGGGAACACCGAGGGGATTAAGAACAATATCAAGAGGTGTGCCGTCGGGAAGGAAGGGCATATCCTCCTGAGGAAGAATTCTCGAAACAACACCCTTGTTACCGTGGCGGCCCGCCATCTTATCACCAACAGAAAGCTTACGCTTCTGGGCAATGTAGCAGCGAACAACCTTGTTTACGCCGGGTGAAAGCTCATCGCTGTTTTCTCTTGTGAATACTTCAACATTAACAACAACGCCGTATTCACCGTGAGGAACCTTAAGTGAAGTATCTCTTACTTCCTTTGCCTTCTCGCCGAAAATAGCACGGAGAAGTCTTTCTTCTGCGGTAAGCTCTGTTTCACCCTTGGGTGTTACCTTACCAACAAGAATATCGCCTGAATGAACCTCTGCACCGATGCGGATAATGCCTCTGTCATCAAGGTTGCCGAGTGCATCCTCACCGACATTGGGAATATCTCTGGTAATCTCTTCGGGACCGAGCTTTGTATCTCTTGCTTCGGTTTCATATTCTTCAATGTGAACTGATGTGTAAACATCGTCACGAACGATTTTTTCGTTAACAAGAACAGCGTCTTCGTAGTTATAACCTTCCCAGGTCATAAAGCCGATGAGAGCATTCTTGCCAAGGCTGATTTCGCCGTGGTCTGTTGCGGGACCGTCGGCAATAACCTCGCCCTTTTCTACTCTCTGGCCAACTTCAACAATGGGTCTCTGGTTAATGCAGGTGCCCTGGTTTGAACGCATAAACTTAATGAGCTCATAGTAGCGTGAGAAGCCGTCATCCTCTTTGATTGTGATGCCGTCTGCACTTACCTTGGTAACGGTACCGTCTGCCTTTGCAAGAACGGTAACACCCGAGTCAACCGCTGCCTTATACTCCATACCCGTACCAACGAGAGGAGCACTTGTTTTAAGAAGAGGAACTGCCTGACGCTGCATGTTCGAGCCCATAAGAGCACGGTTAGCGTCATCGTTTTCAAGGAAGGGAATCATTGCAGTTGCAACTGAAACAACCATTCTGGGCGAAACGTCCATATAGTCAACCTTTGTGTTGTCGATTTCAATGAACTCGTCTCTGAATCTTGCCGTAATCTTGGGTCTTACGAAACGGTTGTTTTCATCAAGAGCTTCGTTACCCTGAGCAACAATAAATTCATCTTCCATATCGGCTGTCATATACTCGATTTCATCGAGAACAACGCCGGTTTCTTTATCGATTTTCCTGTAGGGAGCTTCGATAAAGCCGTATTCGTTAATTCTTGCGAAGGTTGCAAGATACGATATCAAACCAATGTTGGGACCTTCGGGAGTTTCGATGGGACACATTCTGCCGTAGTGCGAATAGTGAACGTCACGAACCTCGAAACCTGCTCTGTCTCTGGAAAGACCGCCGGGGCCGAGAGCCGAAAGACGGCGTTTATGAGTAAGCTCGGCAAGGGGGTTGGTCTGGTCCATAAACTGCGAGAGGGGTGATGAACCGAAGAACTCTCTGATTGCCACCATAACGGGGCGGATGTTGATGAGCGACTGAGGAGTGATTTTTTCATCCTCTTCCTGAGCCTGGATTGCCATTCTTTCACGAACAACTCTTTCCATTCTTGCAAGACCGATTCTGAACTGATTCTGAAGCAGCTCACCTACGGAACGGATACGTCTGTTGCCCAAATGGTCTATATCATCAACTGTTCCCACACGCTTTGTGAGGCAGTTTACATAGTTAACCGAAGCAAAAATATCATCAACAATAATGTGCTTGGGAATAAGGTCATCGCAGCGTTCTTTCATTTCTGCAAGAAGGGCATCTTTATCGTCACCGCACTTCTCGATTATTTCGTGAAGCACCGAGTAACGAACCTTCTCGTTGATGCTGCATTCTTCAAGCTCTTCCTTTGAGATTGACTCGGGAAGAAGAGCCTTTGCATCGACCATTCCGTTTGAAATAACGAAAAGCTCGCTGCCGTCTTCGCAGGCAACAACAACCTTCATAACGCCTGCCTGCTCTATTTCGAGTGCCTTCTGCTTTGTGAGGATTTCATCGGGCTCTGCAAGAAGCTCGCCGGTATATTCGGAAATAACGGGCTGTGCAACCTTGCAGCCGGGAAGTCTGTTCACAAGTGAAAGCTTCTTGTTATATTTATATCTGCCTACACGGGATATGTCATATCTGTGGGGATCAAAGAAAAGATTGTCAATGTGCTGCTGGGCGGATTCAAGAGTAACAGGCTCGCCGGGACGAAGCTTTTTGAAAACTTCCATAAGGGCTTCTTCTGTGTTCTTGGTTTCATCCTTCTCCATTGTTGCCTCGAGCTTGTTATCCTCACCGAAGAAGCGGCGGATGTCATCATTCGAGCTCAGACCGAGAGCACGGATAAATGCCGTGATGTAGATTTTACGGTTTTTATCGATGCGGACATAGAAAACATCGTTTGCATCGGTTTCGTATTCAAGCCATGCACCTCTGTTGGGGTTGATGGTGCTTGTGTAAAGCTCGATACCTGTTTTGTCGTGGGTCATTCCGTAGTATACACCGGGTGAACGAACAAGCTGCGAAACGATAACACGCTCTGCACCGTTGATAACGAAAGTGCCGCTGTCGGTCATAATGGGGAAATCGCCCATAAATACTTCCGACTCTTTGATAACGCCTGTTTCTTTGTTCTGAAGGCGAACGGTAACTCTCATCGGGGCAGCGTATGTTGCGTCACGCTCCTTGCACTCACGAACCGTATACTTGGGCTTATCATCCATACGGTAATCAACAAAGCTCAAAATCCAGTTGCCGGTATAGTCAGTTATATCTGCCATATCACGGAAAACCTCTTTGAGACCTGTTTCGATGAACCACTGATATGATGCCTTCTGGATTTCGATAAGGTTGGGCATATCCATAACCTCACGAATTTTACCGAAGCTCATACGTGTACTGCTTCCGCGTTTAACGGGATTCACTTTAAGCATTAGCTCAATCACTCCGTTTCTCTGATTCTTCCATCCCTGTAGGAAAAACGATTTTTTATTCTCGGAACCGCCTTAATCTGCTATATTTTTATAACTAAACACGCAAAATATAGACCAAATTAGAGGACATTCGGTTCCATTATAAGATGCGATTTGATATTATAGTTATTTTTTGGTAAGTTGTCAATAGCAAAATATAAAAATATTTTTCAAAAATTAAATGTTTGTGCATTCATACGAAATTTTAAGAATTTTTACAATTATTTTTGTTTATTATTTTTTGGTTTTTGTCTATTTTGACAATAAAAAAACTGCTCTCCGTATGACGGAAAGCAGCTATGACATAATGTAAATATATTAACTTTAATTATTACTCGCCGATTATCGGTATAAAAGCTTTTTCTTCTCCGCAGGGTTTGACTTCAGGCTGAAACAGCGTGTATAAATCCCCCGCCCTGCATTCAGTTTTAAACATTCTTTCCGCATCTTCACTCAAAGAAGATACATCGGCAGCTTTGGTAATAAGCGGCAGCCTTGCTTTTTCTTTCACCTTGCGAAGTATTTCCGCACCGTTTGAATTAAAGCCAGTAACCCTGATATAGGGCACGGGAATTGCCGCATCCTCTGCCGTTATTCCCAGAAATGAATTGAAAATAATTCTTCGGATTCTTGCGTGAGAATACCTCTTTGTTTTTGCAATATCATACAGCTCATTCAGCGACACCGCCTTGCGTGCAGCTTCATAAATTCTGTTTTCTATTCCTTCGCTGATGTCGGGTGATTTGCCAAAATCTTCCGCTGACAGCATTCTTACCGAATACAAAAGCGATTTTTTCGCATTATTTGTAAATGCGGGTCCTTTCTTTTCTTCGAATGCCTTTTCATATATTTCCGCAGCCTTCTGCGGCACAAGCGGCTTCCACTCCCCGCCCGTCTTTATCATATTTCTGATATGGGATGCCGAAGCAATGTTTCCGTTTGTGCATATACCGTCGTGCTCCGCACCCTCTCTCGGAAACGTTACGGGTTTCATCCTGCTTCCTGCTCTTTTGATTGCCGCAACATATTCAACGCCGAGGATATTGTTGGGCTGTTTAATTATTTCCGCAGCTTCCGCGTTAACAAGCCTTAACGCATTTTCTCTTGCCGCCGCAAACGAAATACCCTTGCCGAGCTCTGCCTTGATATGCGGTATTATTTCATCGCCGTAAATATAATCTGCCGCAGAAACAATTTTATCAATATCTCCGCATTCGCTTCCGAAAACCAGCTCATCAACACAGCCGAGAGCATCAAGAATTTCAACTCCCGCACGTGCAAAGCTCTGTGCACCTGAAAGAGCATATACGCAGGGAAGCTGCAAGACGAGGTCAACCCCGCAGGCGAGTGCCGCCTCAGCTCTTGTGCCGTGAGAAAAAACGGCAATATCGCCCCTTTGCACAAAATACCCGCTCATAACGGCAACAATATGCGTTGCCCCCGCCTTTCTTGCTTTTTCGGCAAGCAAAGCGTGGCCGTTATGAAAAGGATTATATTCAGCTATAATTCCGGCAACCTTCATTTTTCTCCTCAGTTTGAAATAACACTTGCAAAATCTATATGATAGTTATATAATATAACAGTTAAATGCTTTTATCAAGCAAAAGTTTAAAATTTGGAGTGATATGATTTGAAAATTCTCGTAATCAACTGCGGAAGTTCCTCTCTTAAGTATCAGCTTTTTGATATGGAAACCGAAACAATGATTGCAAAGGGCAACTGCGAAAGAATCGGAGTTGACGGCAAAATCGGCGGCTCAACCGCAGACGGACGCAAATTTGAATATGAAGTTGCATTCCCCAACCACACCACAGCTTTCCTTGAGGTTAAGAAAGTTCTTACCGAAGGCGACTGCAAGGTTATTGACGATATGAGCGAAATCAAGGCAGTAGGTCACCGTATTGTTCAGGGCGGTGCCCTCTTCAACGAAAGCGTTCTTGTTACAGACGAGGTTGTTGCAGGCATCCGTGAGCTTTGCGACCTTGCTCCCCTTCACAACCCCGCACACATTCAGGGTATCGAAGCCTGCACAGATGTTTTCGGCAAGGATTTCCCCCAGGTTGCAGTATTTGACAATGCATTCCATTCAACAATGCCCCCCGAGGCATATATGTTCCCCATCCCCTACGAATACTATGAGAAATATCACGTTCGCCGCTACGGCTTCCACGGCACATCACATCGTTTTGTAAGTGCCCGCTGTGCAGAGGTTATGGGCAAGGATATTAAGGACCTCAAGATTGTTACCTGCCATCTCGGCAACGGCTCTTCAATCACCGCTGTCAAGGGCGGAAAGTGCATCGACACAAGTATGGGTCTTACTCCTCTTGACGGCTTCATTATGGGCACACGCTGCGGTGCTGTTGACCCCTCGGTTATCACTTACCTTCAGCAGAAGGAAGGCTGGACCGCTGCCGAAACAGACACAATCCTCAACAAGAAGTCGGGCGTTCTCGGCGTTTCGGGCGTTGGCAGTGATGACAGAGATGTTTCCGCCGCAGAAGCAAACGGCAACGAAAGAGCTCACCTTGCAAGAAGCATTCAGAAATATCAGGTACGCAAGCTTGTAGGCAGCTATGTTGCAGCTATGAACGGCGTTGACGCAATCGTATTCACCGGCGGTATCGGCGAAAACACCACTGACCTTCGTGCTGATGTTTGCAAAAACCTTTCATATCTCGGCGTTGAGCTTGACGAAGAAGCAAACGAGATTATGAGAAGAGGCAAGGAAGGCGAGATTTCAACCGCAAATTCAAAGGTTAAGGTTTTTGTTCTTCCCACAAACGAAGAGCTTGTTATTGCAAGAGATACTCAGGCAATCGTTAACGCTTTATAATTCAGCTTTTATGAGCCGTGCTTTTCGGAGCACGGCTTTTTTCTATTGACTAATTAAAATATTTTGTTATAATAGTACTATATTTTATAAAAGGGGAAATCTATGGAATATATTGTACCCTTGTTTGAAAAAGACCGAGGCTGCTTTGAAAACGCCGAAAAAGCAAGGATTGATTCTTTTCATTGGGAGAGAGAAGGCTTTTCCAGACCCGAGAGCTATGTTTGCATTTATGCAGAAGAAAAGTGCGGTATTCACATAAAGCTCTGGTCCTTCGAGGAAAACATAAGATGCGAATGCGTTGAAAAAAACAGCCCGATTTATACCGACAGCTGTCTTGAAGTTTTTCTTATGCCCGTTAAAAACGACCCTCGTTATATTAATTTTGAGGTTAATCCGAACGGCGTTTATCTTTCAGAAATCGGCACCTGCCGTAAAGACAGAATTTTCATAAGCAAAATAACCGATATTGAACCCGTTATCACTCCGTTTTCGTTTTCGGAAGGCGGAAAGACGGCGTGGGGCTTTGAAATATTCATTCCCGACAGTCTTGTTTGTGCCGTATACGGCATCGATTACTCAACCGAAGAAACGGTAATCAAGGGTAATTTTTATAAGTGTGCGGATTTATCCGCAGCACCGCATTACGGTGCACTTTTCCCCGTCACCGCAGCCGAGCTCGGCTTTCATAATCCCGATTGCTTCGGGAATATAATTTTTAAGAAAGGTGTGTAACCATCTTGGCAGAAAACACAAGCTTTATTCCTGAACTTTTAAACGCATTTAAATTCAAAGGCACCTTTAAAGCAGTAACGCAGATTCACGACGGACATATAAACAATACATTTATTCTTGAATTTGAAGAGGAAAACGGACACATCAACCGTTACCTTGTGCAGGAAATCAATACATATGTATTCAAGAATCCCGATGCACTTATGAAGAATGTTGTAGGTGTTACAAATTATCTTCATAATCAGATTATCAAAAACGGCGGAGACCCCGAAAGAGAAGGTCTTTACGTTTTCTTCACAAAAGACAACAAGCCTTATTATGTTTCTCCGGATAACAAATATTGGCGTTGCTATAATTATATCTATGATGCACATTCCTGCCAGAGCGTTGAAAGTGCAGAGGTTTTCTGCAACGCAGCAAAGGCATTCGGAAAATTCCAGTGTATGCTTGCAGATTACCCCAGCGAGAAGCTTGCCGAAACAATTCCCAACTTCCATAACACGGTTTCAAGATTTGCCGATTTCAAAAAGGCTGTTGCCGATAATCTTTCGGGCAGAGCAAATCAGGTTGAAAAGGAAATCGAATTCGTTCTTGCAAGAGAAAAGGATTGCTCTGTGCTTGTTGACCTTCTCAACGCAGGCGAGCTGCCCTTAAGAGTTACACACAACGACACAAAGCTCAATAATGTTATGTTTGATAATAAAACAGGCGAGGGCATCTGCGTTGTTGACCTTGACACGGTTATGCCCGGTCTTTCGCTTTATGATTTCGGCGACAGCATCCGTTTCGGTGCAAACACAGCCGCAGAAGATGAAAAAGACCTTTCGCTTGTTAACCTCAGCCTCGAAAACTTCAGGGCATACACTCTCGGCTACCTTTCAACCGCAGGCGAAAGCCTCACCGCAAAGGAAATTGAATATCTCCCCTTCTCGGCAAAGCTTATGACTCTTGAATGCGGAATGAGATTCCTCGGCGATTTCATCAACGGTGACGTTTATTTCAAAACAGCTTATGCAGACCATAACCTTGTTCGCTGCCGCACTCAGTTCAAGCTTGTTGAAGAGATTGAAAAGAATATGGAAAGAATGAACGAAATCGTTGCCGAATGCTGCAACGAACTCGGATTAAAGAAATGATTTCCGATATTCTTAACGAATTGGAATTAAAAACCAGGGTTTGTGAATGGCTTTTAAAGAATTGCAAAGGCTACTACATTTATCCGTATGAATCGGTTAAGGAATATGCTGAGGATTATCGCCTTCCCAAAGACCTGAAATACCGTCACACTCAATCACTTGCAGATGAAAACGGCGATTTGATTACCCTTTTAAAAGCTGAAATTGTTCTGAAGGATTGGGAAACACGAAGCGGCAAAACAGAAATGAAGTTTGAGTTTTACAAGGTGTTAAAAACCTTTATTGACACTCCCGATGTTGAACCGTATCCGGTAGGATATATAATTGTTTAAAATTTTATAAATATAAGAGCCCTCGGTTTTTCGTTGAAAAACCGAGGGCCTTGTTGTTGCAAATCAAAAATCAAGGAAATCCTTAAGCTTCTTGCTTCTGCTGGGGTGGCGGAGCTTGCGGAGTGCCTTTGCTTCAATCTGACGGATTCTTTCACGGGTAACGCCGAAACGGCTGCCTACCTCTTCAAGAGTGTGGGGATGCCCGTCTTCAAGACCGAAGCGAAGTGAAAGCACCTTTGCCTCTCTCTGTGTAAGAGTATCAAGCACTTCATTAAGGGTTTCCTTAAGAAGAAGCATTGATGCGGCATCTGCCGGTGCGGGGGCATCGTCATCGGGAATGAAATCGCCCAGATGGCTGTCTTCCTCTTCGCCGATGGGAGTTTCAAGCGAAACGGGCTCCTGAGCAACGCGGAGAATTTCTCTTACCTTATCAGCAGGCATATCAAGCTCTGCGGCAATCTCTTCCGCCGAGGGGTCTCTGCCGTTCTTGTGAAGAAGCTGGCTGTTTGTTTTCTTAACCTTATTGATTGTTTCAACCATATGAACGGGAATTCTTATGGTTCTTGCCTGGTCGGCAATAGCTCTTGTGATAGCCTGTCTGATCCACCAGGTAGCGTAGGTAGAGAACTTAAATCCCTTGGTGTAATCAAACTTATCAACGGCTTTGATAAGACCGAGGTTACCCTCCTGAATAAGATCAAGGAACTGCATACCTCTGCCCACATATCTTTTCGCAATGCTTACAACAAGACGAAGGTTTGCTTCTGCAAGACGCTTTTTAGCCTTCTCATCATCATCGGAAATTCTGATTGCAAGCTCAATTTCTTCCTCGGGTGTAAGAAGAGGCACTCTGCCTATCTCTTTAAGATAAACCTTTACGGGGTCATCAATGCTTGCGCCCTTATCGTCGCCGCCGCCAATATCAAGCGATTTGGGAATATCAACATCAAAATTCTCAATCGCATCGCTTGAAAGGTCATCGATGATTTCAATATTCTGCGATTCAAGTGACTCATAAAGCTTATCAAGCTCTTCAATGTCGAGGTGCATTTCCTCCATTGCGGCATCAATTTCCTGAGTAGTCAGCTTTCCCGCAGCCTTACCCTTTTCAATAAGTGATTTAAAGGGAGTTTTCTTTTCTGTTCCTTCCATAAAACACACATCCTTCATCCGTTATTTTTTATTAAAAAGTTTAATAAATTCCTCATCACTGAGCTCCGACGCTTTAATATCCTTCGGTGCGGCACTGTTTTTTAACACTTCTATGCAGTCCTCGCACTCTTTGAGGGTATTGCTCAGCGTATTTGAAGAAATATAAATCCTTGTTACGGTATCCATTTCTTCGGGAGTGAAGCTGTCTGAAAAAATGCTTAAATTCGGGTCAAGACCCTCATCAAGCTTTCGTGCAAGGCATTCCATAACTCTGCGGTTAAACGTGGTTATAAAATCCTGCGGAGTGAATTTTTCTTTCAGCTTGTTATAAAAATCAGGGTTTCTCATAAAAGAAGCAATCAGCGTTTCTTCCGCCCTTGCCGCCCTTATGTTTTTTGCCCTTTCGGGGTTATTTTTATCCGCAAAGCTCTTTTCGAGCATTGAATCCTGCTCTTTTTTTCTTCTCACATCATCGGAACGCCTGAGCTTTGTTTTTGCCGAGCGTATCTGTGCCTTAATGCTTTCAACATTGACTCCGAGCTCATTTGAAAGCCTTGTTGCATAGATTTCGCTTTCAATGCTGCCGCATTCTGCAAGTATGTTTGCCGCCGCCATAAGAAAACGCAGCTTACCGTCATCGGTGAGAATATTATATTTGTTTCTCTCTTCGAGCAGCTTATATTCTGTTTTGTTTGCCGCTTCATTCAAAAGAGCCGCAAACCTCTCTTTGCCGTGAGTTCTGATTATTTCATCGGCATCCTTGCCGCCGCTCATTGCAACAACACGAAGCTTGAGCCCCGTTTTGCCCAGAACGCTCAAAGCCTTTTCGGTTGCCTTTCTGCCCGCCTCATCGTTATCGTAGCATATAATAACCTCATCGGCATATCTTGAAAGCAGGTTTGCCTGCTCGGAGGTGAATGCCGTGCCGAGGCACGCTATGGCATTGCCGAAGCCCGCCTGATGAAGTGCTATAACATCCATATAGCCCTCAACAAGAATGAGCTTATTCTCATTTGCATTCTTTGCAAAATTCAGAGCAAAAACGCCGTTGCTTTTTTTATAAACAAGGGTATCCGAAGTGTTGATATATTTGGGTTTTGAATCATCCATAACTCTGCCGCCGAAAGCAATAACATTGCCCCGAAGGTCGATTATGGGAAACATAACTCTGTTTCTGAAATTATCATAGCAGCTTGTCCTGCCGTTTTTTTCGCTTCTTCTTGCAAGATTTGCAAGCACAAGCTCTTCTTCCGTGAAGCCCTTTGAACGCATATGCTCAATAAGCTTCCGCCAATCATTCGGTGCATAGCCCAAGCCGAATTTGCGTATGGTGTTGGGCGATAAGCCTCTTTTTAAAAAATAATCAAGAGCAAATCTGTTTTTTTCATCCATAAGGCAGGCATTGAAAAATCTTGCCGCCTCTCGGTTTGCCGCAAGCAATCTCATTCTCTTTTTTGAAAGAGTATCGTCATAGCCGTCCTCGGGCATTGACATACCCGCTATCTGGGCAACTGCTTTTACGGCTTCTATATAATCAAGATTTTCAATTCTGCGAACAAAGCTTATAACATCGCCGCCCGCCCCGCAGCCGAAGCAATAAAATGAGCGTGTATCGGGATAAACGGTGAATGAGGGGGTTTTTTCGTTATGGAAGGGGCAAAGACCGACAAGCGTTTTGCCTCGTCTTTTGAGGCTTACGTGAGAAGATATAACTTCATCAATATCAACCTTTTCCTGCAAATCCTGAATAAATCTTTCATTGATAGCCGTAAAACCCACCTCACTTTCATTAGTTATATACGCCATACGGCGTGTGATATATTGCGAAGCAATGTGATATTTGCCTTCGGCAAGTGATATACGCTTCGCGTGTTTCGGATAGGCTCCGCCTATGACCGATTATATAATTGCGTAGCAAGCCCTCAATTCTTCACTCAGACAGCTTTAATTACAAATTATTAAATTGACCAATCATCGGTTTTTGTCCACGCCTTTGGCACATATAAATCGTTGAACACTCTCACGGCATAACGGTCTGTCATACCCGCAATAAAATCGCAGGCGGCAATATCAATGCCGTCACGGAATGCAATTTCTTTAAACTGCATAGGGAGTGCCTCGGGATTCTGTGTGAAATGATGATAAAGTCTTTGTATCATTTCCATTGCCTTGCCCTCTTCGCTTTTGCAGGCAGGGTTTGTGTAAACCTTATCAAACATAAACTGATGAAGCTCATCAAAATATAATTTAACCTCGGGGTCGAGCAAAATATCATCCGTGCTGTTATTGATACAGCTTAAAACAAGGGTGTTTATTCTTTCGCTCTTTGACCGACCGAGCACCTTGCGGATTTCGGCGGGAATATCATCCTCACACATTATGCCCGCTACGGTTGCATCCTCTATATCGTGGTTTATATAAGCTATTCTGTCAGCAAGGCGGACTATTCTGCCTTCAAGCGTTGCCGCCTGCTCGCCGTTTGTGTGGCGTTCAATGCCGTTTCGCACTTCATATGTAAGATTAAGACCCTTGCCGTCTTTCTCAAGAAAATCAACAACTCTAAGGCTCTGCGAATAATGTTTAAAGCCTCCGATTGATACCGAATTCAATGCTCTTTCTCCTGCGTGGCCGAAGGGGGTATGCCCCAAATCGTGGCCGAGTGCAATAGCTTCGGTCAAATCGCAGTTAAGATTGAGTGCACCTGCGATTGTTCTTGCAATCTGCGAAACCTCAAGGGTATGGGTGAGTCTTGTTCTGTAATGGTCACCCTCAGGCGACAGAAAAACCTGGGTTTTATGCTTAAGGCGGCGAAAAGCGTTTGAATGAATTATTCTGTCACGGTCCCTCTGGAATGCGGTACGCACGGGACATTCTTCTTCGGGAATTGCCCTGCCCTTGCTTTCGCTTGCAAGTGCCGCATATTCCGATAAAAACTGCTTTTCTCTTTCGCAGGCTTTTTCTCTGATGGTGCTCATTTTATCACCCCTTCAAAAATTCTATACTGCTTGCGGTTTGCAAAGTACTTCAAAAAAACCGCAAATTTTCAAAGAACTCCCCTTGAAAGCCGAAAAAGCCTTCAAAGGGAGCTGTTTCAATCTATATCGGCAAAAAATTCTTCTGTTTTTTCTGCCTTATATCTGCCGTTGCTGACATCAATAAGCTTTGCGTTGAAGCCTTCAACAATTTCAAGCGGCATTCTGAAAATAAGGGTTACATTATCCTCAAACAAAGTATCTTCAATAACTCCGCCGCTTTCGGGCACAAGAGAAGAAAGCTTGCCGTAAAAATAATAATCGCAGGTAACCTTCAGCCTCGCACACATTGCACGGGTAACAATTCCGCCCGCCTGAACGGCGATTGAAGCGGAATGAGAATATGCACGCACAAGACCGCCCGCACCGAGCATTATTCCGCCGAAATAGCGGGTAACAACCACTGCACAGTCGGTAACGCCCGTTTTTTCAAGCACATCGAGCACGGGGATTCCCGCCGTGCCCTGCGGCTCGCCGTCATCGGAATATCGCTTTATTCCGCCCTCGCGGATAACATAGGCATAAACATTATGGGTTGCATCCCAATGTTTTTTTGAAACGGAGGCAATAAACTCCAACGCCTGCTCCTGGGTTGTGACGTGAGCGATATGCCCGATAAAGCGGGATTTTTTAACTATATATTCATCTTTTGCATCATTTCTGATGGTTTTGTAGCTGTTCATTCAATCATTCACCTTAAAAAAGCAAAGCGGTGCACAAGAAATGCACCGCTTAAATATGCTTTTATTTGTTGTTGATATTGAAACGCTTGTTGAAGCGATCAACACGTCCGCCGGTATCAACGAGCTTCTGCTTACCTGTAAAGAACGGATGGCATTTTGAGCAGATGTCAACACGAAGATTTTCTTTTGTTGAGCCGGTTGCAATAACCTCACCGCAAGCACAGCGGATTTCGGTCTGTTCGTACTTAGGATGGATTCCTTCCTTCATCAATGTCACCTCTTTCGGTATATCCATAAACATAACAAATGGATTTTAGCATAAGGTTTTAAAAAAAGCAAGTGTTTTTTGAAAATTTTTTGCTCTATTTTAATTTACGGCAATAATTTCGCCGAGTCTGAACGAATAAATCAGCGTTTGTGCCACGGGTAAGCCGATTACTTCGGCAAGGCAGCGGCGGTAAATCGAAAGCTGTTCTTTATATCTTTCGGCAAGCTCTGCCCCGTTTGAGGCTCTGTCGGTTTTAAAATCAACAATAATCAGTTTGCCGTTTTCTTCAAACGCACAGTCAACAACACCCTCTATTATTATGCTCTCCCCTTTTGCCGCATCGGCGGGTATTTCGGGATGCATTTCGGCAAGGGGCACCGATGCGGTAAATGAATACTCTTTATATACTTTATCTGCACCGAGTATTCTTTCCGCAAGGCTGCTTTCAAAGAAGCCGCCTACGGATTTTTTATCAACCGCATTCGCTTCATCCTCTGTGAGCATACCGTTTTCAACAAGTCTGCAAAGCTCTGCTTCAACCGAATTGCGTGCTTTATCATAATCCGCAAACTGCATAAATCTGTGGGTTGCCGTGCCTCTCTGTGCGGGAGTAAGCCTGCCCTTGCCCGTGAACGCAGGCTTTTTCGATGCAAAATATTCGCCGCCGATTTCTTCGCTGTCAAGCTTTGAAGCAATTCTTTTTGCAACAATGCCGTTAAGCATTTCAAACGGATACTTATATTCAAGCCTTTCTTTTATCTGCAAAAGCATTTCTTCGCTTGCTTCGGGCTGAATTGTTTCTTCAAAAATTTCTTCCTGCTCATAATTGCCGCTTATTATTTCGGCTTTCAGCTTGGTATCGCACGGCAAAACAAGCCTTTCCGAAAGCCCCGCCTTCATTCGCAGCGAATGGGCATCGGGATGCCTTAAAAGCGCTGCAAGAATACATTCGGAATATGATGTAAAGGAATTTACGCTGAACGGGTCAAGTCTTTCGGATGCTCTGATTTTTGAGGCAATGCCCGTGAGCGTTTTTGACCAGTCTGCCGCCGAAGCAAGCATAACAAGCCTTTCCTTTGCTCTTGTTAATGCAACATAAAGAATACGAAGCTCCTCCGAATGGTTTTCTTTAACCGTTTCAAGCTTTGCCGCTGTTCTCGGCAGGGTATCGAATTTAAATGCACCGTCGTTTGTTTTTATACCCACACCGCTGCTGCGTGCAATAATAAGCTCCTTTTTCAAATCAAGAGTGCTGTATGCCTTTTCGCACGCCGCAACAAAGCACACGGGAAATTCCAGACCCTTGCTCTTATGAATAGTCATTATTTTAACGGCATTCGCCGCCTCGGATTTTGTTTCGCCGCACTTGATATTGCTCTTGTTGCCGATTGCGGAATCAACATATCTTATAAAGCCCGAAACGCCCCTGCTGCCCGTGTTTTCATATTTATTGGCAAGGTCAATGAAAAGGTTGAGATTTGCTCTGCGTTTCTCGCTGTCTTTCATCGCACAGACTATCGCACCGTAGCCCGTATCTTCGATAAGCCTTCTCACAAGCTCACCCGTTCGCAGGGTTGATGCAAGAGTTCTCATTTCTGCGGTTGCTTCAAGGAATGCTCTTGCCTTGCTGTTTCCGTTCTCGGCGGAATTGACAAGGCAGGCATAAATTGAGCCTTTTTTAAGACCCGTACGCATAACGGCAAGCTCATCGGGAGTGAATCCGAATACGGGCGAAATCATAACCGCAGTCAGCGGAATATCATCAACGGGGTTATCTATGATTTTAAGAAGCGATAACAAAAATGTTATTTCGGGGGTTTCAAGAATGCCCTTTGCAGCCTCACAGCTCACGGGTATTCCTCTGCGTGTGAATTCATCAACAAAAGGCTTTGAGTCAACTTTAATGCTGCGAAGAAGTATGCAGAAATCTTTGTAATCCGCATTTCTGCCGTCGGCAAGCTTCAAGCCGTTCGCAACCGATTTTTCAATATAATCCGCCGCAAACCTTGCCTGAACGGAAAGCTGCTCCTCCTTTTCAGCCTCAAACAGATACACTTCGGTATCCGCACCCTCGGAGGGCTTATAATCCGCCGCCGCTTCAAGGCACTCGTTTTTATCATAATCAAGTCCGCCCGCTTCACGGCTCATAACATATGCAAATATAAAATTGATTATTTCCGTAACGCCCTTGCGGCTTCGGAAATTTTTGCCGAGGGTTACTCTTGCGGGATAGTTTTCTTTTTCTGTTTCGTATTCTTCAAGCCCGTCTCTTCTTGCAAGAAAGATTTCGGGCATAGCCTGCCTGAACTTATATATGCTCTGCTTAACGTCACCAACCATAAACAGATTATTCTCATCTTTTGAAAGTGCATTGAATATCATATCCTGAGCCATATTGACATCCTGATATTCGTCAACAAGAATTTCGGCATAGTTTGCAGAAAGCTCATTTGCAAGAGCTGTTTTTCTGTAGCCGTTTTCATCCTTCTCAAAGAGAAGCTTCAGAGCAAGATGCAAAGTATCGCTGAAATTAGCCTGATTTGCTTCAAGCTTTAACTTCGTGAGTTCTTCGTCAAACGCAAGCACGGCATCAATAAGCTTTGCAACAATCGGAGAAAGATGCTCCAAATCCTCAAAATGCTCACTTGCACTTACGGAAAGCAGACCCGTGATTTTTTTCTTGAGTGTATCTCTGTAATCCGTTCTTACGCTTTTGCAAATCTCTTTAAGCTCGGATTCATAGCCCGCAGAGGTGCGTTTGAAGTTTTCAAAAGCAACATTGTTGAATGCTTCAACAATTTCATCCCACGGCTTATCCAACACCTTTTCAAGGTTTTCAAAGGTTATTCTGTCGCTCTCAAAAGCGGGTGCGTATTTAACCTGCAACTCGGGCTCTTCCGTAAGCAAACCAAGGCAATGCTCTATGCTGTCAAGAACATTTTTCACATAGCTTTCAAGATATTCCCTGATTATAATTCCCCATCTGCTCTCTTCGGGGGCAACGGGATTGCAAAAATCTTTTTTCAGCGAAACCAGCCAATCCTCGGGGAATGGGTATGCCTGCGAAAGCTTATGCAGGGTATAGATTGCCTGAATAAGCTTTCCGTCATCTCTGTTATCGCTGATAAGATTGCAAAGATTTATAAAATCGGGCTCGTTTTTTCCGTAAAGCTCTTCAACAACGGTATTGACCGCTTTACTTTTAAGTATATCAAGCTCGCCGTCATCAATAAGGGTAAAATCGGGCGAGATTCCGAGTGCGTGAAAATTTTCTCTGACAAGATTAATACAGAAAGAATCTATTGTGCAGATATTCGCACAAGGCAGCATAAGCTGCTGACGGCGAAGTGATTTATCCGAGGGATTCAACGCTATTTTTTTGCTGATTGCCGCAGCGATTTTTTCTTTCATCTGTGCGGCGGCGGCGTTTGTAAATGTTACAATCAGCAGATTTTCAACACCGCAGGGATTCTCTTTATCGCATATTCTTCTGATAACTCTTTCAACAAGCACCGCCGTTTTGCCCGAGCCCGCAGCCGCACTGACAAGCAGAGTGCCCTTGCGTGCATCAATCGCTTTTTGCTGGTCAACAGTCCACTTCATCAGCTTCAGCTCCTTTCTCAAGCATTTCAAGTGCATCATCGAGCTTCATATCGTCAAGCTCATAAACGGGAATGTTTTCTTCATAACCGCAAACCGCCTTATAATCGCAATAATCGCAAACGGTTTTATAGTTTGAGCCGCAAACGGGGCTTGCGGGAATATTGCCCGAATGAAGCTCCTCTGCCATATCAACAAGAATTTCATCAGCCTTGTTTTTGAGCAATTCAAGCTGTCTGAGGCTTATGAGCGAGCCACTCATTTTGCCCTTTTTGAAATCAACGGGCACATACATTCCGCTTGCTTCCTTATCCATCGCAAGAACAACATCGCAGTCGCTGAGCACAATGCCGTCACTTCTGCAGCTTTTCTGAATTTTATCGTTCAGCTTTTCTCTGTCCTCGCCTCTTTCGGCGGAAATCTGCGGAGATTTTGCCGCATAATAGAGCACGCCCGCAGGGGTAACCTCGCCGTATTTTTCTTTTCCGTTCTGCCAGAGAGTGAAAAGATAAATCAGCATCTGCATATTGAGCCCCTGAAGCACATCGCTCAAACGGAAGCTCTTGCCCGAGGATTTATAGTCAACAATTCTTATATATTTTCTGCCGTTTATTTCGGCGGTATCAACACGGTCAACCGCACCCGAAACGCTGATTTTTCCGCTGTCAAAATCGAGGTCATAGGGCGGTATTTCGCCGTCGGAGCCGATTTTAAGCTCAAAATCAACGGGCACAAACGAGCTTGAAGCAAGCTCCTTTATAAGCCTTTGTGCAACATCACAGACAGAAAGAGCAAGCTTATTATAAAGATGCATAAATCTTTCGCTCTGATTTTCGCCGCCAAGCTTTGCGATCAGATATTCATTCATTATGCGGGTTATATATTCAAGGATTTCTTCCCTTGAAAGTGCAAGAAGCTTTTCGCCCTTGAAATCGGTGAGAAGCTTTTCAAGAACATAGTGAATTATATTACCCTTCTGCATAGGGTCAAGCTCCGCAATTTTGCGGGGCATTGCTTTTATGCCGTAGCGGCAGAAATATGAGAACGGGCATTTATGATAGCTTTCAACCCTTGAAGCGGAAATGAACATATTCTTTCCGAAAAGAGCCTTTGCGGCAGCCTTATCTTCAATTCTGAACGCTCTGCTTCCGCCCGCACGCTCAAGGGCTGCAAGCTTGCCCGCATATTCGGGCTTTTGCGAAAAATATTCAAAAAGCGAACGGCTGAATTCATTCTCTCTGCCCTTTGTTTTTGCATATTGCTCAAAAGCAACCGCTTCGCCTTCAACATAATACATTCCGTCAAGCTGCGAGGCATCGGTTTCTTTGCATTCAGGAAAAAGCTCTCTTATTTTGATATAAAGTTCCGAGGGTGCAAGCTGTTCACCCTTGGCATTCCTTTCGGGGCAGCAAACAAAAAGCTTTTCGGATGCACAGCAGAATGAGTTATATGCAATAAGCTTTTCTTCGGCAAGCTTATATTCGCCGAAGCCCGAAAGCTCCAGACCCATTTCGCTCATTTTTCTGCGGTCATTATCCGTAAGTGCTGTTCCCGACGATGGGGAGGCGGGGAAAACTCCGCTGTTTGCACCCGCAATAAACACCGCTTTGGGGGCTACGGTTCTTATTCTGTCTGCCGAGCCGATTGTTATTTCGTCAAGCCCCTGCGGCAGACTGCCCACAGTCTGAACAGAGAGCATAAGCTCCATAGCCTGCGAGAATTCAGATGCAGTTATGTGTCTGTTTCTGAACAGCGTTTCAAGGCTGTCAAGCATATCCATAATAACATTCCAGAGCCTTTCAAGCTCGAGTGCTATTCCGCTTTCGCCTGATTTTTCAAGCTTTTCTGCCAGAGCCTTTATGCTTTCGGATGCCTTGATATTCTCAAGAAAATCAAACACCGCTTCAGCCGCTTCCGAACCCGTTGCGTCTTCAAGCTTTTTTCGCAAATCGCAAAGAGGCATAACCGCTTTTTTTCGGAGTGAATTCAGCTTTTCAAGCTCCGAAGCATCCTCTTCCGTCATTTCAACACCGAAGCCTCGGGGATTCTTTTCCCAATCAGAAAGCCATCCGCCGCCGTTTATCTGCCACATATAGCAATAATTCTCAAGCTCGGATATTTCTTCAACCGTCATTCCGGTTAACCCCGTTTTGAGGTATCTCATAAGTGTTTCGGTATCAAATCCGTTTGCCGCAACCTGAACCGCACTGCTCACAAGAGCAACAACGGGCGAAGCGTCAACGGGCTGACGGCTGTCATCAAAAACACTTATTCCGCATTTTTTGAGTGCACTTCTTAACGGTGCCTCATAATCGGCACTGTTTCTTGCAATAACCGCTATATCACGGCATCTGTAGCCATTTTCGCGGATAAGCTTTTTTGCGGAGCAGGCAATGAATTCGCATTCGGCATAAATATCTGCCGCCTTGCAGAGCGTTATGTTTTCGCATTCCTCCTCATAAACATTGGGCGAGGGTGAAAACAGCTCCTGCTCAAGGGCTGCAAGCTCGGGTGAAAAATATCTTGTGAACTGCGGCGGAAAGTTATTGAATTTATTACGCATTGAAAGATACTGCGGCTTTGCAACCGCAACTGAATTTTTCTTCGCAATTTCAATAAGCCTTTTCGCAGTTCTTTTTGTGTGTGCAAAAAGGTCGGTTTCGTCATCGGAGTTGTTGAGATTATCGGTGCAGAGAGTAACATAAACCGCCGCCGCTTTTGAAAGAATATGCTCAATCACTTTATATTCCTGACCGGTAAAGCCTCTGAAAGAATCTATAAACACAATTCTGCCGTTAAAATAATCGTTTTCGGGCAAAACATCGCAAAGCTCATCAAGCAGATTATCGGGATTAAAATAGCTGCCTTCAATCATTGCATCATATGAGTCAAGAACATTCACTATATCGGAAAGCTTCATTTTAAGAAGCCCTTCTTCCATATCTGCCATTGCAAGCCGCACGGCATTGGTTGAAAGGGAATTCTGCCTGAATTCGGTTGAAAGAGCCGTAAATTCCGAAATAACTGAGCGTCTGCCCGTGTGCTTTTTATAAAGCTTCAGTTTATCCTTAACCCCTTCAAGAGCCATCGACATAAGAGCCGCCTTTGCCGCATCGTCAAGCCTTCTGCGTTCGTGAAGTGCAGGCTTGCCCACCAGCTTTTCGCCAAGTGCGGTAAAGCTCAGAACATCAATATCCGCCATAGCTTCTGCTCCCATTCTGCCGAGCATTATTTTTTCGCTCATAAACGAAAACTGCTCCGGCACAATGAGAGTTATTTTTTTATCGGCTTTTGAAAACTCCTGCGCAAGATTCATTATGTGGGTGGTTTTTCCGCCGCCCGTTCTTGATAAAATCAGATAAAGCATATTTAATCTCCGAAAACAAATATTAATTTATTATATCATAAGTTAATATTTTTGTCAGTATTTTTATAATAAAATATGTTCAGATTCCGTTCACTTGACATTACATATATCTTATGGTAAAATACATTTTGAATTTTTATGATTGAAAGGAGCAAATCCATAATGGATGACCCGGGCCCTGCGATTGAAATCGTGTTAAAACTTTTACTTTTATTTGTTCTTATCCTTGTTAATGCATTCTTTGCAATGAGCGAAATGGCAATAGTTTCACTCAACGACACAAAGATGCAGAAGCTTGCCGAAGAGGGCAATAAAAAAGCAAAGCAGATTGTTAAACTCACAGAGAATTCAAGCAGATTTCTTTCGACAATTCAAATCGGCGTTACCCTTGCAGGCTTCCTCACCTCGGCATCAGCCTCGCAGAACTTTGCCGATATGCTCACCAACGCTTTAAGCAAAACCGCAATAGTTGATTTTATTCCGCTGAGCGTAATCGATGTTGCATCGGTTATTCTCATCACCATTCTTACATCTTATTTCTCACTTGTTCTCGGCGAGCTTGCACCCAAGAGAATTGCGATGCAGATTCCCGAAAAGGTTTCGTTCAAGGTGGTTGGAGCACTTTTATTTATCGCTTCCGTAACAAAACCCTTTGTTAAGTTCCTTGCTCTCTCAACCAACGCTATTGTTCGTCTTTTAGGCTTTGACCCCAATGCCGACGAAGAAAACGTTACCGAAGAAGAAATCAGAATGATGGTTGATGTTGGCGGCGAAAAAGGCGTTATTGAGGATACTCAGAAAGAAATGATAGATAACATCTTTGAGTTTGACGACCTTGACGCAGGCGATATAATGACCCACCGCACGGATATGACTGCAATCGAAGTGAGCCGTTCTCTTGAAGAGGTTGCTGAAATTGCGGTTGAAAACGGTTATTCGAGAATTCCTGTTTATAAAGACGACCCCGACAGCATCGTGGGCGTTCTTTACGCAAAGGATTTGCTTAAATTTGTAGGTCACAACATTCCCACCGACCTCACGATAGAAAAAGTTATGAGAAAGGCTCTTTATGTGCCCGAAACTCAGGCTTGCGGCGACCTTTTTAAAGCAATGAACGAAAGCCGCACCCAGTTTGCGGTTGTTGTTGATGAATACGGCGGCACCGCAGGCATAGTTACTCTTGAAGATGTTCTTGAATCAATCGTCGGTAATATTCAGGATGAATATGATGATGAAGAGGAAGAAATCAAGAAAATTGACGAAACAACCTTCACCGTTGACGGCACAACAGACCTTGACGAGGTTGATGAGCTTGTGGGCGTTGAGTTCCCCGAAGGCGATTACGATACCCTTGGCGGCTTTGTTATAAGCCTTCTCGGTTATCTCCCCTCCGAAAAGCCCGAAGAGCCCGCCGTTGCCGAATATAAAAATCTCCGTTTCACCGTTCTTTCATACGAAGAACGCAGAATTGGCGAAATCAGAGTTGAAATTTTGCCCGTTGATGAAGAAACAGACGAAGAAGATGAAGATTAATTTAACGGGCTGCAATGGGGCATCATCCTTGTGGATGATGCCCCAACTAAGTTTTGCCCTTACGGGCAAGTGAAGTTATCTTTGATAGTGAAGTTGACCTTCGGTCAGTGAAGTTTTGCCTGCGGCAAAGCGGGCAAGCTTAACTTCACTTGGTCTAAAAGGCCATACTTCACTGCGAATGTAATGAGCAACTTCTCTTTTGCGACAGCAAATTCTTCACACAGCCTTACAAATATACCACTTATTTTAAAGTGAAATCCTATATGCTTTTATTGAGAGGATTAAAATGAACAGACTCAACATTATTCCGAAGCCCAACAAAATAACATATCTTGGGGGCGAGGTTTCTCTTGAAAGCCTTGAAACAACGGTTCAGCTTTCCGATGCTCTTGAAGAGGAAGAATATATTCTCACCGTTGACAGCGACGGCATAAAGCTGATTGCGGGAAGCGAGAAGGCAGAGTTTTACGGCAAGCAAAGCATTGCACAGCTTGGCGAAAGCTGCCCCTGCGTAACCGTTGAAGATAAGCCCGCATATAAATACAGAGGCTTTATGCTTGACACGGTAAGGCATATTGTTTCTCTTGAAGAAACAAAGAAAATGATTGATGCCGCAGCAAGCGTTAAAATGAATGTTATGCATTGGCATTTAACCGATGACCAGGGCTTCCGTATGTTTATTGAAAGCAGACCCGAGGCAGCAGCTCTCGGCTCCGTCAGAGACCATTCGGGCTTCGGCACGCTCAAAGAAAGCGGCGAATATTCAGGTTATTTCACAAAGGATGAGCTGCGTGAAATAGTTGACTACTGTGCAGAAAGATATATAACCGTTATTCCCGAATTCGATATTCCCGGTCACTGCTCAGCACTTCTTCACGCATATCCCGAAATCTCCTGCAAGGGCACTCCCGTTGCGGTAAAGACCCATCAGGGAATTTTTGAGGATATTCTGTGTGCAGGCAAAGAAAAAACCTTTGAAATTGTTTTTGATATTCTTTCGGAAATACTGGAGATTTTCCCCTCCGAATATATCCATATAGGCGGCGATGAAGCCCCCAAGGCAAGGTGGAAGGAATGCCCCGACTGCCAGAATAAAATCAAAGAGCTCTGTCTTAAAAATGAAGAAGCTCTGCAAGGCTGGTTTACAAACCGTGTTATTGATTTTCTTGAGAAAAAAGGCAGAAAAGCCATTGTGTGGAATGAGAGCCTTAAGGGCGGCAACCTAAAAAAATCCGCCACGGTGCAGAAATGGATGGACAGAAAAAATCTTTCCTCCGATTTTGCCAACATCGGCGGCAAGGTTATTGTTTCTGAATTTTTCCATTATTATTGCGACTACCCCTACGGTATGACCCCGCTTATCAAAACTTATAACTATAATCCCGTTCATAAGGGAGTTAAAAAGCCCGAAAATATTATCGGAGTTGAAGCAACAGTCTGGACAGAATATATCAATAATTTTGACAAGCTTTGCTATATGTGTTTCCCGAGATTTACGGCAGTTGCGGAAACGGGCTGGACTTTGCCCGAAAACAGAAGCCATTCCGATTTTATCCGCCGATTTATGGCATACTCGGAAATTCTCAATAAATTTGGCATAACACCCGCATCACCCGAAGAGTGGAATCCGTCATTGCCTGACAGACTCTCAAAATCCCTTTCATTTGCAAACAGCATAAGGCACAGAGCATAAAAATAAGAGGTACGGTGCTCCGTACCTCTTTCTCTTATTTCTTATTAACTCTTCCGATATAACTGAATGCTTCAAGCACCGCAACAACCGAAACAAATCCGCAGGCTGCGATAAGCGACCATTTGAGGTCAACCTCGCCTTTTTTCCATATATCCCACATAATTTCAGAAGCGATAAGATATATTGCAGCTTCGCCCGAGAGAAGCGAGAAAATATGAAGACCCGTTATTTTTTTGCTTCCTATAAGTGCCGAATCAATGGCAATAAACGCTGCCATAAGAATTGTGAGCGGCAGGAAGAAATTTGAAAGCCAGCCCATATGACCCGATTTATGTGCTATGTAATAAAGATACAAAACAATCGAGCCGAAGCAGATAAGGCTTGTAACAACGGGGGGAGTTATGCGAAGAACGGGAAGAACCGCAACAACCCAGGTTACAAGAAGAGCACCGACAACATAGCCGAACCAATAATCGTAACGGTCAAACGCAACATCTATTGCAATGCATATTGTTGAGGGAAATACAAGCAGGGCGGTAAAAAGAGCCGCATAGCTTTTTGAGCCTTTACCGGGTGTTTTGAACAAAGGCTTTTTATTCTGCGATGCATCAGGCTGTGAAACGGGAACCGCCTCAACCTGAGGAGCTTCGGCTGCGGTGCAATCGGGGCAAGCCGTTACGCCGTCGGGAAGCTGCTTTCCGCAATTTTGACAGTACATAGAAATACCTCCTTATTTTTCTAATTTACATTATACATAAATATTTTTAAAAATCAACATATGTTTTATAAATTGACAAACTATTAACAATGGTGTAATATATATTGAATTTAAAATATTATATTTAATTATTTCAGAAAGGCTGTTGATAAATATGGCAGTATTCAGACCGTTCAGAGCAATAAGACCCGTTTCCGAATACGCTTCAAAGGTTGCCGCACTCCCCTATGATGTTATGAACAGTGCAGAGGCGGCAAAAATGGTTGAGGGCAACCCCTATTCTTTTCTTCACGTTGATAAGGCTGAAATTGATTTGCCCGAAGGCACGGATTTATATTCGGAGCAGGTTTATCTTAAAGCAAGAGAAAATCTTGATAAGCTTGTTTCAGACGGCATATGCAAGCAGGATGAAGAACCGAAATTCTATATATACCGCCAGATTATGAACGGCAGAAGCCAGACGGGACTTGTTGGCTGCGTTTCGATTGATGATTATATAAACAATATCATCAAAAAGCACGAGCTCACAAGAGCAGACAAGGAAGCCGACAGAATAAATCACGTTGATTACTGCGATGCCAACACGGGACCTATCTTTCTCACCTACCGCCCCAACGGCGATATTACCGCTGTTCTCGCAGACTGGAAAGAAAATCACGCTCCCGTTTATGATTTTGTTACCGATGACGGAATTGCAAACACGGTTTGGGTAATTGACTGCCCCGAGCTTATTGCGAAAATTTCACAGCTTTTCGCAAATGTTGATTATCTTTATATTGCTGACGGCCATCACCGTGCAGCATCGGCAGTTAAGGTTGGTCTTAAACGCCGTGAGCAGCTTCCCGATTATAACGGAAGCGAAGAATTCAATTATTTTCTTGCCGTGCTTTTTGACTGCGATGAGCTTGAAATAATGGATTATAACCGTGTTATGAAAGACCTTGCCGGCAACACACCCGCAGAATTCATTGAAAAAATAAGCAAAAAATTTGATATTGAAGAAATCGGCACAGAGGCTTATAAGCCCGAAAAGGCACACACCTTCGGAATGCTGCTTGAGAGCAGATGGTATAAGCTTTCGGCAAAAGAAAACACCTTTGATGCAGCAGACCCCGTTGCTTCTCTTGACGTTTCAATTCTGCAAAACAATCTTATTTCACCCATTCTCGGAATTGATGACCCGAGAACAGATAAAAGGATTGACTTTGTTGGCGGAATAAGAGGTCTGGGAGAGCTTGAACGCAGAGCAAGCGATGATATGTGCCTTGCATTTTCAATGTATCCCACCACGCTTAAAGAGCTTATGGATATTGCCGATGCTGGCAAGCTTATGCCGCCCAAATCAACCTGGTTTGAGCCAAAGCTTTTAAGCGGTCTGTTTATTCACAAATTAAAATAATCCTTTCTTTCGGGGATAAACTATTGCTGAAAGGATGATATATTATGCAGAAGGTAAGTTTTTTTGATACAAAGCCGTATGACAAGATTTATTTCGATATGCTCAAGGATGAATACGGCATTGAAATTGAATATTTTGAATCAAAGCTGAGTGCAAAAACAGCCGTTATGGCAAAGGGCTCAAGAGGCGTTGTTGCTTTTGTTAATGACAGCATTGATGCAAAAACCATTGATGTTCTGAAAGAGAACGGAATTGAAATTATTGCAATGAGATGTGCGGGCTACAACAATGTTGACCTTGCCGCAGCAAGGGATGTTATGCCCGTTGTGAGAGTGCCCGATTATTCACCCTATGCAATAGCCGAGCACACAATCGCTTTGCTTTTAACTCTTGTGAGAAAAACGCACAAGGCGTATATACGCACCCGTGACCATAATTTCAGCCTAAACGGCTTTGTGGGCTTTGACCTCCACGGCAAAACAATGGGTCTTATCGGCACGGGCAAAATCGGACTTGCTCTTGCCGACATATGCCTTGGTATGGGAATGAAGGTTATTGCATATGACCCGAATCCCACAAGCGAAAAAATCGAATATGTTCCGCTTGAGGATTTGTTTAAGCAATCCGATATAATTTCTCTTCATTGCCCGCTTACAAGCAAAACACGCTACATCATAAACAGAGAATCTCTTTTGCTTATGAAAAAGGGAGTTTATATTTTAAACACCTCAAGAGGTGCGTTGATTGACAGCGAAGCGTTGACAGATGCGATAAAAAGCGGTAAAATCGGCGGAGCAGGTCTTGATGTGTATGAAGAAGAAAGCGAATTCTTTTATGAGGATCTTTCCGAAAGCATTCTTCAGGACGATACTCTTTCAAGGCTTATTATGATGCCGAATGTGCTCGTAACATCGCATCAGGCATTCCTTACCCACGAGGCTCTTCGCAGAATCGCAGAGATAACCCTTCAGAATCTTCAGAGTTATTTCAACGGTGAGGAACTGAAAAACGAAATTGTTTCAAACAAAAAGGTAATATTAAAATAATCAATTCTTAGGGATAGCTTTGCTTTCCCGTACATATTGCACAAAGGATTTTAAATATAAGGTTTTATTGTATAAAATATGCCGATATTTAAATTATTATTCATTTTTAATTGACTTTATACGGTATTTTATGTATAATTATGCATACATTCTAATCTGAGGTATTATTATATGAACAAGGCAAAAATTTTTATAGACGGTAAAGAAGGCACAACGGGTCTGCGTATTTTTGAAAGACTCCGCGGCAGAGAGGATGTTGAAGTTTTTTCTCTTCCCGATGAGTTGCGAAAAGATACCGCAGCAAGAAAAGAAGCTCTCAATAATTGTGACATTGCTTTTCTCTGCCTTCCCGATGCGGCATCAATCGAGGCTGTTTCTCTTATCGATAACCCCGAAGTGAAGGTTATTGACGCTTCAACAGCACACCGCACTCTGCCCGACTGGGCATACGGCTTCCCCGAGCTTTCGGCACAGCATCTTGAAAAAATAAAGAATTCAAAGCGTGTTGCGGTGCCCGGATGCCACGCAAGCGGATTTGTTGCTCTTGTTTATCCCCTTGTTTCTGCAGGAATTCTTCCCGCAGATGCACTTATTACCTGCCATTCAATAACCGGTTACAGCGGCGGCGGCAAAAAAATGATTGCCGAATACGAAAACGGCTGCAGAACCCCGAATTTTGATTCCCCCCGCCAGTATGCATTAACCCAGCAGCATAAGCATCTCAAAGAAATGAAGGCGATTACGGGTCTTGAAAAAGCTCCGGTATTCTGCCCCATCGTTTCAGATTATTACAGCGGTATGGCAGTAACCGTTCCTCTGTTTGCAGAAAACCTTGCAGAGGGCAAAACGGTTAATGATATAATCGAAGTGTATAAAAATACATATACAACCAATTTTGTAAAGTATACGGAAGATACCGGCAGCGATGCAATGCTCTGTGCAAACGCACTGCGATGCAAGGATAATATGGAAATCTTTGTTCAGGGCAACGAAGAAAGAATTCTGCTTATTGCAAGATTTGATAATCTGGGCAAGGGTGCTTCGGGTGCCGCAGTGGAATGTATGAATATAATGTTAGGTCTTGACCCCAGAACGGGATTAAGTATAGGAGAATAAAAAATGATAAAAGAGATAATCGGCGGCGTTTGTGCCGCAAAAGGATTTACCGCAAGCGGTGTTCATTGCGGAATAAGAAAAAACAAAACAAAAAAAGACCTCGCTCTTATTTTCAGCGAGAAAAAGGCGGCGGCAGCCTGCGTCTATACGCAGAATCTTGTTAAGGGTGCTCCGCTTACCGTTACAAAGAATAACATTGCAAACGGTTATGCTCAGGCAGTTATCTGCAACAGCGGCAACGCAAACACCTGCAATGCAAACGGCATTGAAATTGCCGAGCAGATGTGCTCGCTTCTTTCGGCAGAGCTCAACATAGATGCAACCGATGTTATCGTTGCGTCAACGGGTGTTATCGGTCAGCCTCTTGACATTACTCCCATTGCAGAGGGAATCCCCTCTCTTGTTAAGGAGCTCAAGGCAGACGGTGCCGATGCCGCAACCGCTATTATGACAACCGATACCAAAGAAAAATGCGTTTCATATTCATTTGAGGCAGGCGGTAAAGAATGCCGTATAGGCGGTATTGCCAAGGGTTCGGGTATGATTCATCCCAATATGGCAACAATGCTTGTTTTCGTTACCACCGATGCCGCAATATCACCTGAAATGCTTCAGAAGGCTCTGAGCAACGATGTTAAGAGCTCATTCAATATGGTAAGCGTTGACGGCGACACTTCAACAAATGATATGGTTTCCGTTATGGCAAACGGTATGGCAGAAAACGCTGAAATCGTTGCAGAGGGTGCGGATTTTGATGAATTCTGCAAAGCCCTCAATGCAGTAACAACAACACTTTGCAGAATGATTGCAGGCGACGGCGAAGGTGCAACAAAGCTTCTCGAATGCATTGTTTCGGGTGCAGACAGCAAGGAAACAGCAGTTACCGTTTCAAAATCGGTTATCTGCTCCTCGCTCTTCAAGGCTGCTATGTTCGGTGCCGATGCAAACTGGGGCAGAGTTCTTTGTGCAATAGGCTACAGCGGAGCAGATGTTGACGTTACAAAAATTGATGTTTCCTTTAAATCATCAGCAGGCTGCATTGATGTTTGCAAAAACGGTGCAGGCATTGAATTTTCAGAGGAAATTGCAAAAGAAATCCTTATTCAGGATGAAATTCAGGTGCTCATCAATCTCAACAGCGGCGATGCTTCGGCAACAGCCTGGGGCTGCGACCTGACATACGATTATGTTAAAATCAACGGAGATTACAGAACTTAAGGTGAATTAAAATGGAACTTTCAAACGCAAAAAGAGGCCAGGTGCTTGTTGAAGCCCTGCCCTATATTCAGAAATATACAAATAAAATTGTTGTTATCAAATACGGCGGAAACGCTATGATAAACGAAGAACTCAAAAATGCCGTTATGGGCGATATTGCCCTGCTTGCACAAATCGGAGTAAAGGTTGTGCTTGTTCACGGCGGCGGCCCCGAAATCAATGATATGCTCAAAAAGATTAACAAAAAGAGCGAGTTTGTTGACGGTCTTCGTGTAACAGATAAAGAAACAGCCGATATTGTTCAGATGGTGCTTGCGGGCAAGGTTAACAAGGGCCTTGTTAACAAGCTTGAAAGCCTTGGCGGCAAGGCAATCGGTCTTTGCGGTGCAGATGGCAATCTTATCACCGCAAAGGTAAAGGACGAGCGTCTTGGATTTGTTGGTGAAATAACCAACATCAATCCCCAGCCTATTCTTGACCTTCTTGAAAGCGGCTATATTCCCGTTATTTCAACAACGGGCTTTGACAGCGAGGGCAATATATATAACATAAATGCAGACACCGCCGCCGCAAGCATTGCGGGCATTCTGAAGGCTGAAAGCTTTATTTCAATGACTGATATTGCGGGCATTCTGCGTGATAAGGATGACCCTTCAACTCTTATTCCCAAAATTTATGTGAGCGATATTCCCGAGCTTGTTAATGACGGCATTATTTCGGGCGGTATGATCCCGAAAATCGACTGCTGCCGCGAAGCTATCCGCAGAGGCGTTAACAAGGTGTTTATTATCGACGGCAGAGAGCCTCACTCCCTGCTTATTGAAATTCTTACTGATGAAGGTCTCGGCACAATGTTTGTGCAGGGTTAAGGTAATTTGAAATGAGCATTTTTAATACTGATAAAGAATATGTTGCAGGCACCTATGCACGCTTTCCCCTTGCTCTCACAGAGGGCTGCGGTGCTCTGCTTTATGATGAAGAAGAAAAAGAATATATAGACCTCGGCAGCGGAATTGCTGTTAACACCTTCGGCGTTGCCGATGATGAATGGCTTCAGGCAATAACCGAGCAGGCTGCTATTCTGGGCCACACATCAAACCTTTATTACACAAAGCCTTGTGCAGACCTTGCAGAGCTTCTTTGCAAGAGAACGGGAATGAAGAAGGTTTTCTTCTCAAACTCGGGTGCCGAAGCAAACGAATGTGCCATTAAAACCGCACGCCGCTGGGCTTTGCAAAACAAGGGAGAAGGCAACCACACAATTATAACTCTCAAAAACAGCTTTCACGGCAGAACAATAACAACTCTTGCCGCAACGGGTCAGGATTCGTTCCACACCGAGTTCGGTCCTTTTACGGAAGGCTTTGTTTATGCCGAGGCAAACAATCTTGAAAGCGTTAAATCACTCGCCGATGAATATAACTGTGCCGCAATTATGATGGAGGCAATTCAGGGCGAAGGCGGAATTTATGTTCTTGAAGAGGATTTCGTAAAAGGCGTTTTTGAGATTGCAAAAGAAAAGAATATGCTTGTTATCTTTGACGAGGTTCAGACGGGTAACGGCAGAACGGGCAAGCTTTATGCTTATATGCACTACGGCGTAACTCCCGATATAGTTTCAACAGCAAAGGGGCTTGCGGGCGGTCTGCCTCTGGGCTGCACAATGCTCGGCGAAAAGGTTAAGGATACTCTCACTCCCGGTTCTCACGGCTCAACTTTCGGCGGCAACCCCATCTGCTGTGCGGGTGCTTTAAGCATTCTTTCAAGAATAGACGATAATCTTCTTAAGGATGTCACCGCAAAGAGCGAATATATTCTTTCACGCCTTAACGGTGCAAAGGGAGTTAAAAGCGTTTCGGGCAAGGGCTTTATGCTCGGAATTGAAACCGAAAAGCCCGCAAAGGAAGTTATCGCTTCCGCAATGGAAAAGGGAGTTCTTGTTTTAAGTGCAAAAACAAAGGTGCGTCTGCTTCCTCCCCTCAACATCACCTTTGACCTTCTTGAAATCGCAATGGATAAGCTTCTTGAAGCAATAGCTGAATAAAGATTAACCGTCGGTGAAATCACCGACGGTTTTTGTTTTATTTATTCTTTTCTTTCAACAGCTTTTTATCAAAATAACCCATAAGCCATATTGCGGCAATAACATCAACCGCTACTTCAAGAACCGAAATGATAATCGCAACCGTGCTGTGCACCGCATCACCGACCTCAGCGGTCAGGAAGGATGCCGCAACAGCCATAAGATAATGAACTATGCTTGCGGCTTTCGATGCAACATAAACAATTCCCAGAAACATCAGCCTGCTTTTAAGCTCTTTATATGCTCTGTGCGCAAAGCAGTCGTATATAACAAATGAAATAATAACCGAAATAATGGAAACAATATCACCCCATACGGTAAGATGGGCATAATCTGCATAAAAGAATCTGACGGAATGATGAAACAGCAGCGAAAAAAGTGCGTTAACCGTTGTTTCCATAAAAACCGCAACAGCTATGTAATACTTAACCGAATGCTTTTTCTTATTTGTTTGCATCTTATCCGCCCCTTCCATTTTTTAATTATATGGATATACAAACAACTTGTCAATAAAAAAGCACATACCGTTTTGCGGTATGTGCTTCAAAAATATTAAAGTGCTTTTTTGATTTCGGAAATAATTGTCCAGATCTTTGTTCCTTTGAAGAAAATACGAAGTCTTTCGATAAAGCTCATTTCTTCCTCTTCAAATTCAAGAGGCTCGCTGCCGTTATCAATAACAAGTGCCTGGCTGATGCAAAGACCGCCTTCGCCATAGATTTCAGCTCTTACATACTGAAAATCTTCTGCACCGTCAATTGTGTCAAGATCAAGTGTAACTGCACCGTTGATTGCCGATTTTGAAATAATCTCACCGTTTGCAATCCATCTGATTTCGGTTGCATCCTTTGCAGTTGCGGTAATCTTGTGGCCGTCAACTGTAAGGCTTGTGAACATAGGATAGGGAAGACCCTGGTTCATAACATCAATTTCTGCTTCGGGACCTATTTTGTCATTCGGTCTGAGCTTTCTTGTTATCATAAAGAATGCACCGTTCTGCATTGTTTCTTTAATATTTTCAACGGTGTTATCCTTCATCATAAACACGCTGAATGAGGAGTCAACTGTGCCTGTGTGGTGAGCATCGGTGTTGCTGTAGCCGATGATGTTCTTGCCGTAGGGAAGGCAATACATAAGAAGGTTATCCCAGAGAATTCTGTCATAACCGGTTGTGCCGTTTCTTTCGTTGAAAACTTCCATACCGAGGCAGCTGTCATATTTAAGCATCAAATCGCCGAAGGACTTGATGTTTTCGGGTTCATTTACTGCATCGGGATTATCGTTTGTTGCAAGCCAGTCACCGGGGTGATTGATATGTGAAAGACCGCCGTTTTCATCAATATACTTAACAGCCTGCTCATAACCGATTTCATTTTCCATTCCGGGGAAGCCGTTGCCCTTATCTGCGGGAAGGAAGAAACCGTTAACGTGGTTCTTTGTAAGAGAAAGGTTGTTAAATTCGTTTGCACCGAGAACGGGAACAATCTTCTTGTTTCTGATTGTGCCGTCATAGAGAGGATATGTGCCGTTCTTAAACTGCTCATATTCTTCTGTTGTGAGGTGCTCATAGGGATTATCGATAATAAGCTGGTATGTATAAAGAATCTGAGTATCAGGCTCCTCATCCCAATCAACGCCTGTTATGCCGTGGTCTGAAATTGCAAGGAAATCATAATCCTGATTATAATATTCCTTAACCATAACGGGAAGAGTGTCATCAGCATCGCTGTAGGTTGTGTGTGAATGGATTGTGCCCTTATATGCACCCCATGCACCGTCACCTTCCCAGATAACATCTTCATAAGGTGAAACGATTGTGTAGTCGGCATCAGCAGCAAAGCCGATTACTGCAAACTGCATCAGCATAATTGCCGAAAGCAGAATGCTCAGAACTTTTTTTGCATTTTTCATAACAACATCTCCTGATTAAGATTATAGATATATTAAACCAAATTTTTCACTAAAAGTCAATTATAAATTATCAGAGGAAAGCCTGATGCAGGTTACGGAATATGCGGGAACGGTGTAGTTGAACTCATCTGAGAAGCCGTCAAGCGTGAATTCTTCCATAATGCAATCCTCTTTTTCTCCGAGAATATTATCATCGGCAAGGCTCTTGCCTGCAACCTGGCTGATTCTTGCACTTTTTGCAATATTTTTGCCCTCAACATCAACCGCAACAACCCTGCTTGAAGATGTTACATTAACTATTTTAACAATAACATCGCCCGTTTCATCGGTGCTTACAACGTGATAAGCCTCTGCTTCGGCACCCGTGGCAAAATCCCAGTCAACATAGAGCTCGCCGTCTATATAGCATTTTACCTTTGTGCCCGAAACAACAACCTTAAGCTCATAGGTTTTTCCCGTTTCGGCGGTAAAGGGCTTATCCGTGCCGATAATCTTGCCCGTTTTTATTCCGTTTTCAATCTTCTGCAATGCCGAAACCGTGTTGCCCCAGCCTCCGATATTCCAGAAATAATTATTATCAATATCCTTTACCGCAAAAGGAATAAGGAAGCCTTCTCCGCCGTCAAGCTTTGTTGCTTCAAGGGTGTATGTATAATTTGTCCAGTCCTCGTCGCCGAAATATGCAACCGAGCCCGTGTTACTGTATTGCATCCAGGTTGAGCTCTGAACAAGCTTTCCGTTTTTGATTGAAAAATCGCCGTCACTTGCCTTTTCCCAATTCCACCAGAGAGGCACGGCTGTGAATGAATCCGATGCAATTTTTTTGCCCGTATCATTATCAACAAGCTTTATGTTATCAAATTCAGCCGCCGTATACCAGGTGCCCACGCCAACTCTGCCCGTCAGCGGTGCTCTTTCAATCTTTGCTCCTTCAAGAGTTGATTTGAGAAGAGTTAAGCCTGCGTTGGTTGAGAAAATTTTCTGCATATAGTAGCTGATTGAGCCCGTGCTCTGATGATTATTGAACCAAATCAGATCGGGAGCCCAATGCCTTGCGGTGAGGTTGCCGAAAAGCGGAGCATATGCCGCCATTTTAACTATATCGCCGTTTCTTTCAAGGCCCGTCATATATGCCGCCTCGGCAAGTGCTGCCTTAAGAGTGTTTGATTTTGCGGCATATTCGCCCAGAAAAACATTTATTCCGCCGCCATAGAGGGTATCGGTCATTTCGGAAGCGTTTCTTCTGTAATTCTTTTCATCATAATAATCGGTGTTTTCCAAAAACCACTCGGGCTCATTATAATAATGCTGGTCGGTTGCACCCGCAAATGCAAGAACATCTCCGCCATAGTTATTCATTATTTCTTCTTTTGCATATTCATAGGATTTGATATAGTTATCGCCGTGAGTGCCGTCTGACGCACCCGAAGAATAAATCAGCTCAAGCCCCTCATAAAGCACGGGATTTGCCGACTTTGCTTCGTTGAAGGAATCAAGGAAGGCCTTATACCTTTCAAAATAAACTTCGTTTTCATTCTCGTTGCCGATGCAGATATATTTAAGCTCAAAAGGCTCTTCGTGACCGAGCGAAGCTCTCACCTTGCCCCATTTACTGCTTGCATCGCCTCTGCAGAATTCAACCAGGTCGTGCATATCCTGAATATACTGTGCAAACTCCTCGCTCTCCATATCAACGGGGCCTCTGCCTCTCATCTGGCAATAAAGTCCGCAGTTAAGAACGGGCACACCAACAGCACCTATATCCTCTGCAAGCTGAAAATATTCAAAAAAGCCGAGTCCGTAAGACATAAACGAAGGATACGGGTCATCGGTTGCAGCAATGTCTGTCCAGAGATTTGTGCCCTGCTTTCTTGCGGCAACATCGCCGTAAACGCCGTTGAATTCAAGCGGCTCGCCGTTTCTGCCAACGCCTATTGAATCCTTCCAGTTATATGCGGTATCATAATCATAGCCTTCAGTTATGCATCCGCCGGGGAAACGAAGAAACTTTGGTTCAAGCTCTTCAAGCAGAACTCCCAGATCCTTCCTCATTCCGTTTTCTCTTCCCTTGAAGGTATCTTCGGGGAAAAGGGATACCATATCAACCGCAACGCTTCCGTTATCAATAAGCACACGAAGAGTAACTCCGGATGAAGCCGTTACCCCTGAGGTTATTGAAAGCGAATATTTCTGCCATTCATCGGTTATTGACTCAATTTTTGCTTCGCCAACAACGTTTTCGTCAGCCGCAAGCTGAACATAAATTGCTCCGTTATAACCGTTGAGCGACTTTGCATAAACGCTGAAATTATAGCGTACATCTTTTTCAACAGCCATTCCGTCAAGGAAGCCTCTGTTGGCAAAGCCTGCTTTTTCTGCAGTTGTGTTGGTTAAAACCGCATAGTTTGTGTTGTTTTCATTCAACGCATTTTCCGCATCGTTAACCTTAACCTCTGCGGCTGCACCTCCAACACTCTGCCAGCCGTAAAGCTGGTCGCCCGCCGCAATTTCGGTAAACTCAAATGAACGGTTAACAACCATTTCGGCGTAAAGTCCGCCGTCTGCGGCAAAATTTATATCTTCAAAGAAAACACCGAAAAGCAATTCGCTTATATCGTGTGTTTCCTCTCCCGCATCTATTGAAAGCTGATAATCCGATGCCGCCGTATCATATGCCGTTACCGTATTTTCTTTCGGTCTGTTAATTTCAACCGGCTCCTCTCCACCAAAAATTCCGCCCGTGAGTGTCATTATTAAAGATAAAAATGCTGAAAACGCTTTTTTCAGGCTTTTTATAATAATGTATTTCATTCTAAAACCTCTCCTTCTTTAAAATAATATATCATTTAATAATTTTCGTCAATAATTTTATTCTGTTCGCCACAACCTATGTGCTGTGTCACAATATTTTACCATTGACTTTGTGCTGTGTCACCACTATAATTCAAAGGACAATTATAAGAATGGTGGATACAAATTTGAAAAATAAAAGAAGTTTTAAATTCGGAGATTACAGATATTTGTCTGTTCTGACAATTCTGGTTATTTTTGCACTCTGGCAAATTGTTTCGGGCGGCGGCTTGGTAAGCGAAGTATTTGTTCCCAAACCCGCAAATGTATGGAACGCTTTTGTTACCGCCTTAACTGACGGCTACAAGAATTACACGCTTCTTGAGCATCTCGGAGCAAGCTTTCAGAGGCTTGGAATTGCATTCGGTCTTGCAGTTATAACAGCAATTCCTCTCGGTCTGTTAAGCGGCACAAGCAGAGCTTTCCGTGCAATCGTTGAGCCCCTTATTGAATTCTACCGCCCCCTTCCCCCTTTGGCTTACTACACTCTTCTGGTTTTATGGATAGGAATTGGCGATGAATCAAAAATAACCCTGCTTTTTCTTGCTTGCTTTGCCCCCATTTATATATCCTGCGTTTCAGCGGTTATTTCGGTGCCCGTTGACTATATAAACGGAGCAAGATCTCTTGGTGCAAATAAGCTTCAGCTTTTCACCCATGTTGTTCTTCCCGCCTGCCTGCCCTCGATTTTTGTTGGCGGAAGAACTGCTTTTGGCGTAGGCTTCAGCACTCTTGTTGCATCTGAAATGGTTGCCGCCCGCTCAGGCATCGGCTGGATGGTGCTTGACGCAAGCAACTACTTAAGAAGCGATGTTGTTTTTATGGGTGTTATAATTATGGGTCTGACGGGAATTGCAGTTGATATTCTCTTCCGTTTTCTTGAAAAGAAGCTTATCCCCTGGAAAGGCAAATCATAAAATAATTAAAAGGATGTTTTTGTTATGAAAAAGATATTGGCAATTATCACGGCATGCTTTGTTATGCTTTCAGCATTTTCCTCATGCGCATCAAAAGAAGAAGAAGAAAAGCTTGTTACGGTTGGTGTTCAGGAAATCCCCTCTGCCGACTACCTTGCAAGAGCCGCAGGCTATGTTGAAGAAGCTTTTTCAGCTCTCGGCTACAAGGTTGAGTTTCTCACCTTCAGTTCAGGCGCAAAAATAAATGCCGCTCTCGCCGCAGGCGAAATCGATTTCGGTTATATCGGCTCTTGTCCCGTTGCCAACGCAATCTCTTCGGGAATAGGTATTCAGGCTATTTATATTCACGGTATCGTTGGTGCAGGCGAAGCACTTGCTGTTACTTCCGCATCGGGAATTAATACCGTTGCCGACCTTAAAGGAAAAATCATCGCAACTCCCTTTGCTTCAACAGCACACTACAGCCTTCTTAAGGCCTTGGAAACAAACGGCATTGCCGAAACAGAGATTGAGCTTCTTGATATGCAGCCGGCAGACATTTTTGCCGCATGGCAGAGAGGCGATATAGACGCTGCATATATCTGGGAGCCCACACTTTCACAGCTCTCACAAAATAACGGCAAAATAATTCTTGACAGTGCCGATGTGGCGGAAGCAGGCTATATGACATGCGAAATAGAGGTTGTGCGTGAAGCGTTTGCAAAAGAAAATCCCGAACTTGTAAAGGCTTATGTTTCCGCTCTTGAAAAAGCAACACAGCTTTATCTTTCAAACCCCTCTCAGGCCGCAGAAACCGTTGCAGCATCCCTTGAAGTTACCGCAGAAGATGCCGCCCGTCAGATGGCCGGCTATGTTTGGGAAACAAGTGCTGAACAAAACGAAAAATATTTTGCAAGCGGAAATCTCGCAAACACACTGTATGACACTGCAAGCTTCCTTCTTGAGCAGGGAAGCATAGCAAAATTACCCGAAAAGAATGTTTTTGAAGCTGCTTGCAACAGCAGCGGCGTTGCAGCATAAACGGAGAATATTATGGATAATTCAAAACGCAAAACGGTTATATCTCTTAAGGATATAGTTCTCACTTACTCGGCAAACAAAAAATCAAAGTTTGATGCTTTAACCGATATAAATCTTGATATTTATGAGAATGATTTTGTTTGTGTTCTCGGTAAATCGGGATGTGGAAAAAGCACCTTGCTGAATATAATTGCAGGCTTTCTGATGCCCACGCAAGGAAGCGCAACAATCCTCGGAAAACCTATAACGGGTCCCGATAAAAACCGCGCCGTTGTTTTTCAGAATGCAACTCTTTATCCCTGGCTTTCAACTTATGATAATATCGCTTTCGGCTTGAAAATGAGAAGACTGCCTTCGGAACAAATCAAAAAAACAGTTGATAAATATATAAAAAGCGTTGGTCTTTCAGCTTTTGCCGAAAATATGCCGTATGAGCTTTCAGGCGGAATGAGGCAAAGAGCCTCACTCGCCCGTGCCCTTTCAAACGAACCCGAAATCATTCTTATGGATGAACCCTTTGGCGCTCTTGACGCTCTTACAAGGGTAAAAATGCAGGATCTTGTCCGTAACATCCGCAAGGAACACGGAAGCACAATGTTTATGATTACCCACGATGTTGATGAGGCAATGGTTCTCGCCAACCGCATTATTATTCTTTCCGAACGCCCCGGAACAATCGTAAAAACAATCGATCTGGATTTTTGCGACAGAATAAAAAGCGCTTGCGATGATGATATAAAATATTCGGAAGAATACCGCAAAATCCGCAATGAAATTCTTGAAATTATAAACGAAGAATAACAGTTTAAAAGGAAATGATTTATGTCAATAAGCATTAATGAAATATATAACAGAATCCGTTTATTTGATGTAAAGCTTCTCGCAGGTCAAAACGGTATGAACCGAAGTGCACGCTGGTATCATATGGTTGAATCTCTTGAGATTTCAACCTTTCTGACGGGAAATGAAATCGTTTTTATAACAGGCGTTGCCATAAGAAATGCAAAAGAGCTTTTTGAAATTATTCAGTCAGCCCACAGCAGACACGCCTGCGCTCTTGTTATAAACCTCGGACCTTATATTGAATCCATTTCTGATTCAATAATAGATTTTTGCAACGAAAACGATTTTCCGCTTTTTGTTGTTCCCTGGCACATACATATGCCTGAAATAATGCTTTCAATAAGCACTATGCTTTCTGAAAGCGAAAAGGAAACCGATTCTTCGGAGCTTTCAGAGGCTTTAACCCAGGCAGTTTTTTATCCCGCAAAAGAAAAAGACTACCGCCTCGTGCTCAATAACCTCGGCTTCGGAATGAACAACATTCTTCAGATTGCATTTACAGAGCCGAATTCAGCGGAGCTTCCTCCGATTCCTCACGGTTGCAGTGCTGTCAGACTTAACATAAAAGGCAAAAAAATCTTTGCTTTGTGCGGTTTTTCGAAAACTGAGCTCAAAAAATTTTTAAATCTCTGCGCACAGAATTCTATTCCGATGTATATCGGAATCAGCGTCAGCAATGTTTCGCTGTTGCACAAAAGCTATTCAAGTGCACTTGCTCTTTTTGAGCACAGAAGCGCTTTGCCGAATTATAAAAACGGTATTATCTTTGAGGATACAGGCATTTTCGGTTTAATTATGTCCGTTGACGACCCAACCATAACCGAAAGATTTTACGAAGAATCGCTTGGCATATTAAGAAAATACGATAAAGATTATAAGAGCAGCTGTTGCGAATCGCTTAAGGCATATCTTATACATAATTCAAGCATAAAAGATGCCTCCGAAGAGCTTGGCGTTCATAAAAACACCTTGCTTAACCGACTCCACAAGGTTGAAGAGCTGCTTGACGGAGACTTAAGCGACCTTATGTTCAAATGCAGACTTGTAACTGCTTTTATTATTGAAAGAATTCAGAAAAACTGAAAATGTTTAAACGGCCTGCATATGCAAGCCGTTTTTTATTTGAAAATTATATTCATAATAAGTAAGCTTATCACTCCGGGTAAACCGAGAACAGCGGATACACCTGCCGTCCAATAATTAAGGGCAACGGTAACTCCCGTTACCATTCCCGAAAGATTAACCGCAAAAAGCGCCGCCAGCCCCTGAAGTGCAGAAATCAAAAAGCTTCTTCCGCCTTTGGGCGATTTGAAAATCCATAAAAGAACACAAATTCCGCTGACAACCGCCGCCGCAATAAAAAATGCGTTCATCTATCCGACCTCCCGCCCGAAAACCGAAATCTCACCGCATTCTATGCCCGACTCTCTTGCTCTTTTAAGCAGATAGCGGTAAAGAGCTTTGAGCGACTGAATTTCAAATATAACCGATTCCAGCAAATCTTCATTGTTTTCATATTCAAATCTGCTGTATGCATTGTTGAGCTTTTCGGAAGTTTCTCGGATTTGCCTCACAATTTCATTGCTTTCACTCTTTAAAACGGGCTTTCTTATCTTCTGATAATAAAAAATCTTAGCTGAATTCAAATATTTTTCCATATTTTTTATCCTCCCGTAAATATTCTATAGAAATTATTGGACAAATATGATAGAATAATACAAATATGTTTTTTACACGCCGAAAGGAGTTAATAATATGAATCTTTATCCCATTAAACTTGCCCCCTATGTTTCCGAAACAATCTGGGGCGGCAGAAAGCTGATTGAAGAATACGGAGTTGTAACAGAAAAAGCCAATGCCGCCGAGGGCTGGATGCTCTCTTGCCACGAGGCAGGTGCAAGCACAGTTGTTAACGGAGAATTCAGCGGCAAATCGCTTGCCGAGGTTGTTAAGAGTTACCCCGGGCTTTGCGGAAAGAATGCAGAAAACTTTTCTGATTTTCCCATACTCATTAAATTTATTGATGCAATGGATAATTTATCCGTTCAGGTGCACCCCACCGATGAATACTGCAAAAAAACCGGCAGAGGTCAGAGCAAAACCGAATGCTGGTATATCATTGACTGCGATAAAGATGCAAGCCTCATTCTGGGATTCAAGGATAAAATAAGCCCCGAAGAATTCAAAAAGGCTATAGAAAACAATACCCTCACCGATTATGTCTGCAACGTGCCCGTTAAGAAGGGTGATTTCTTCTTTATTGAATCGGGAACTTTGCACGCTATCTGTAAAGGTATTTTACTTGCCGAAGTGCAGGAAAGCTCCAACACAACCTATCGCATCTATGACTACGGAAGGCTCGGAAACGACGGTAAGCCAAGGGAGTTGCACGTTTCTGATGCTGTTGAGGTAACAAAGCTTGAAAAATACTCACAGCCCGATCTCGGTAAAGGTTCAGAGCTTTACACTGACGGTAAAAAGCTTCTTGCAGACTGCCCCCTTTTCAAGGTATGGAAGCTTGATACTGACGGTGAATTCAGCGGAAGTTCAGATGAAAACTCATTTGTTTCTCTCCTTATTATGGATGGCGAGGGCATTCTTGAATGCTGCAATGAAAATATTTCACTCAAAAAGGGTGACAGCATCTTTATTCCCGCAAACGCAGGCGGATATTCTTTAAAAGGTAAGTTTGAAGTAATAGAAACGAGAATTTAAAATGGCTGTTGTAAGTATACAAAACTTAAAAGTTGAATTCGGCGGAAAAATGCTTTTTGAAAATGTTTCGTTTGATGTTAATGAAGGCGATTTTGTTGGTCTTATAGGTGCAAACGGAACAGGTAAAACAACGCTTTTTAAGGTTATAACGGGTGAAATTGAGCCGGCGGAGGGCGGTGCTTTTCTTTCAAAGCACACCAAAACTGGCTATCTTGAGCAGCACGCCTGCCACGGCTCCCTGCGAACGGTTTATGACGAAGCACTTTCTGTTTTTTCTCATCTTATGGAGGCTGAAACACAGCTTGAAACAATCGCCTCCGAAATAGATAAAAACACCGCCGAGCGAGATTCTCTTATTGAAAAGCAGAATATACTGCACGAGCAGTTTCAGGAGCAGGGCGGTTTAACCTTCAGAAGCAGAACAAGGTCTGCCCTTATAGGTCTGGGCTTTCCCGAAAGTGATTTCAGCCTCACCTGCGACAAGCTAAGCGGCGGTCAGCGTTCAAAGCTGAGTATGTGCAAGCTTCTTTTAAGCGGTTCCGAGCTGCTTTTGCTTGACGAGCCCACAAACCACCTTGATATTGCGGGCACGGAATGGCTTGAAGGCTTTCTTTCAACATATAAAGGAACGGTTATCGTTATTTCTCATGACCGTTATTTCCTTGACCGTGTTACCAACAAAACCGTTGAGCTTTCAAATCACAGATGCCATTATTCCAAAGGCAATTATTCGGAATATTTGAGGCAAAAAGAAGAACGCCTTGAAAGTGAGAGGCGTCAATATGAAAATCTGCTTGAAGAAATCAAGCGAATTGAAGGCATTATTGAGCAGCAGCGTTCATTTGCAAGAGAAAGAAATTTCATAACCGCAGAAAGCAAGCGAAAAATGCTTGAAAGAAAAAAGGCTGAGCTTGTTGAGCCCGAGCCTTCACTTGCAAAAATGCGAATGAAATTCACTCCCGCCTGCGAAACGGGCAACGATGTGCTTGAAGTGAGAGGCCTTTCAAAGTCCTTCGGCACAAAAAATCTTTTCCGCAACGGCGATATGCAGGTTTTCAAAAACGACCGTGTTTTCATTCTCGGTGCAAACGGATGCGGAAAAACAACGCTTCTTCGTATCCTGACCCGTCAGTTTTCGGCAGATGACGGCTCATATAATTTCGGCTCGAATGTTAAAACGGGATATTTTGACCAGAGCCTCGAAAGTCTGCGTGGCGGAAAAACCGTTATTGATGAAATCTGGGATGAACACCGTCTTTTTACGGAAACAACCGTTCGCAAATATCTTGCACTCTTTCTTTTCAGAGGCGATGATGTTTTCAAGAATGTTGATACCTTAAGCGGCGGCGAGAAAGCAAAGCTTTGTCTTTTAAAGCTTATGCTTTCTGGTGCAAACGTTCTTTTGCTTGACGAGCCGACCAACCATCTTGATATTCCTTCAAGAGAGGTGCTTGAAGCTGCTCTTGAGGATTTTGACGGAACAATTATCTGCGTTTCGCACGACAGATATTTTATAAATAAGCTTTCAACAAAAATCTACCGTATGACCGCCGACGGATTTGAAAAATTCGACGGTGACTATAACGATTACGCCGAGCTTGCTCTTAATCAGGCAAAGGAAAAACCGAAAAAGGCAGATGTTAAGGTTAATTCTTATAAGCTTCGCAAGGAGCGTGAAAGCGAGATAAACCGCCTTAAAGGCAAAATCAAGCGTGGTGAAGCTGAAATTGACCGCCTTGACGGCGAAATAACCGAGCTCAACAATCAGCTTTCAACCCCCGAGGTTTCGGCGGATTACGAAAAGGTTCTTGAATTCACAAATAAAATCAACGAGCTGACGGAAACTCAGCTTGCTCTTATGGAAGAGTGGGAAGAATGGAGTCACCGTTTGGCTGAGCTCATAACGGAGGAATAAATATGACAAGCAAAGAAATGTTCAAAGGTGCCGAGTGGATTGAATGCACGGGCAGTGATGCTCCCCTTTTCAGAAAAAGCTTCAATGCCGTTAAGGGCGAGAAAGCAGAAATAACAATCTGCGGTCTCGGCTTCTTTCATCTTTTTATAAACGGCAAAAAGGTGAGCGATGATTTACTCACTCCGAATGCCACAAACTACAGCTACAGAGATTTATATAAATTCCAGTTTCCTCTTGATGATGAATTCTCATTCAGAATTTACTGTATGAAATATGATATAACCGATTATCTGCTTGACGGCGAAAACACCCTTGCCGTTATGCTTGGCAACGGTTATTACCATCAGGTAAAAAGGCTTGCCGAGGGCGTTGTTGATTTTGGCACACCCAAGCTTTGCTATGTTATCGAAAAGAAAAGCGGAAATGTGCTCTGCGATGAAACAACACTTTGCCACAAGGGATTCGTTCTTGAAAACAATCTTTATTACGGCGAAGAAGCCGACTACACTCTTTACCCCGCAGGCTTTGAGTTAAACGGCTACAGTGGAGAAGGCTTTGCAAAAAGCACGGCTATTCCCGACCCCGAAAGTGAATTCTATATTCAGTTTTCACCGTCGGATAAAGTTATCCGCAGTCTTAATCCCGTTCTGTTAAAAGATGAAGGCAAAACCAGGCTTTATGATGCGGGCGAGAATACAGTTGGTTATGCAGTTATCAAGTGCCCCGAAAAGGGCAAAAAAATAACCGTAAGCTATGCCGAGGAAATTTATGACGAAAGGCCCTGGCACGGTATGAAGTTTGAAGAGGGCTATCAGACAGAAATATTTATCACAGACGGCACAGACCGTGAATACATTCCCCTTTTCACCTGGCACGGCTTCAGATATTTCAGAATTGAAGGCGATGCAGAGCCCGTAAGAGTTGATGTTGTTCATTCGGACTGCCCCGTTACCTCTTCTTTTGTAAGCGATAACAAAAATCTCAACTGGCTTTATGATGCATATATCAGAACTCAGCTTTGCAATATGCATTGCGGCGTACCCTCCGACTGCCCTCACCGTGAACGTCTTGGCTACACGGGCGACGGTCAGCTTTGCTGCGAGGCAACAATGATGATGCTTGACAGCAAGGAATTCTATCGCAAATGGCTCTATGACATTGCCGATTGCCAATGCAAAAACACGGGGCACGTTCCCCACACAGCCCCCTGGATGGGCGGCGGCGGCGGACCCTCAGGCTGGGGCGGTGCAATGATTGAAGTGCCCTATAAATTCTATAAAACCTATGGCGATAAAGAGCTTCTCAACGAATTCTTCCCCAAAATGCTCCGCTTTCTCGATTACCTTGAGGCAAAGAGTGAAAACGGTCTTGTTTGCAAGGAAGAGCCAAACGGCTGGTGCCTCGGTGATTGGTGCACTCCCGACGAAATAAAGATTCCCGAAACCTATGTTAACACCTGCCTTTATATCAAATTTATGCAGCAGGTAACCGAAGCCGCCAAAGTTCTCGGCAGAGAAGAAGAGGCTGCTCATCTTGCAGAAAGAATTGAAAGAGTTAAGCACGCAGTTGATGTTGCATATTTAAGCCCTCATCAGAACGCATACCTCGGCGATGTTCAGGGTGCTTCTTCGCTTGCACTTCAGGTTGGTCTGGGCAATGAAAATGTTAAAAAATGTGTGTTTGAAAAATATAAAAATCTCGGTATGTTTGACACCGGTATAATTGCAACCGAAGCACTCACCGGTTATCTTTTTGAAAACGGTCAGGCACAGACCGCATTCGACCTGCTTTCAAGCGACAAAGAAATCTCATTTGCATATATGGCAAGAAACGGTGCAACAACTATCTGGGAAAACTGGTCGGGCAGAGATTCAAGAAACCACCCGATGTTCGGTGCCGCAACAAAATACATATTTATGTATCTTCTCGGCATTAAGCAGCCCAAGGACAGCTACGGCTATGAAAAGGTTGTTATTTCTCCCTGCTTTGTTGACGGAATGAATTCTGCAAAGGGTCATATCACAACCGAAAACGGAATAGTTTCGGTTGAATACAGCAAAAAAGACGGCAAGGCAACCGTTAAAGCTTTTGCTGACCCGAAGATTAAAGCAGTTTTTGATTGCTGCGGAATCTGTGAAGAATTCAGCGGGGAAAAAGAATTTACGGTCACAATCGGAGAATAACAATGTTCATTATCAAACCGTATGAAGAAAAATATAAAGCTGATGTGCAGCAGGTCTGCATAAACACGGGCCCCGATGCTGCTGCAACCGACCCGAAAACAAGGGAATATATTCTTTCGGCATTCTGCGATTATTATGTTGAGCAAGAAAGTGAAAATGCCCTTGTTCTTGTTGATGAAAGCGATAAAGCACAAGGATATATTCTTTGTGCCGAAAGCTTCAATCAATTCAGAAAGAATTTCAATCCTTATTTAAGAAAAATACGCAAATGCGGTTTTTCGTTCTGTATTGAAGCACTCGGTGAGATGCTTGCAACCGGAATTTTTGCAAAAAAATATCCCGCACATCTTCACATTGACCTCAATGAACAATGCAGAAACGGCGGATACGGTTCAAAAATGATTGAAATGCTCTGCGAAAACCTTAAATCAAAAGGCGTTTGCGGAATAATGCTTGTTGTTGGTTCGGGCAACACAGATGCAATAAGATTTTATAAAAAGAACGGCTTCCGCAAGCTGTTAAATGCTTTTGGCGGAACCGTTATGGCAAAGGAGCTTTGATATGCGTTACGGAGTTATCGGAACGGGCTGGATTGCAAAATCCTTTATTGACGGAGCAAGAATGCTCTGCAAATCGGAATTTGCCGCAGCTTATTCCAGAACAAGCGAAAGCGGAAACAGATTTGCTCTTGAGAATAAAATAGAAAAGGTATATACAAATATAAACGAGTTTGCAAAAGGTGATTTTGAGGCAGTTTATATTGCAAGCCCCAATAAGCTGCATTATGAACAGTCAAAGCTGATGCTTGAAAACGGCAAGCACGTTATATGCGAAAAGCCCGTTACCGTCGAACCCGAAGAGCTTGAAGAATTGCAGGCACTTGCAAAAGAAAAAGGCCTGATTTATTGCGAAGCCATAATGTATATGTTCAACCCCGCAAGGGAATTGCTTAAAGAAGCCATAGGAAAAATCGGAAAAATAACGAGTGCTCATTTTGATTTTTCGCAGCTTTCATCAAAATATCCCGCATATAAAAGAGGCGAGCTTCCCAACATTTTCAACCCTGCCCTTGCAACGGGCTGCCTTATGGATTTGGGCATATACTGCGTTTATCCCGCCATTGATTTATTCGGAATTCCCGATAAAATAACCGCCTGCGCCCACTTTATGGAAAGCGGTGCAGACGGCAGCGGAGCAGCTTCTCTTATCTATTCTGACAAGCTGATTAACTTTACATATTCCAAGCTCGGGCAAGACAGATTGGGCTCACAGATTTTCGGTGATGAAGGAACAATAAAAATCGGGTCAATATCCAAGCTCACCAATATGGGATTAATCACGAATTCCATTGATACGCAAGAGATTATCGGCGATGTTGAGAAAGAAAGACTGATGGGCTATGAGGCAGAAGGATTTGAGCGATTTATAGCCAACCCAAACGATGAATATTACCGCTTGACAAGTGAAAGAGCTTTACAAGTCAGCCGAATTATGAAGGAAATCAGAACATTAAGCGGAATTGAATTTAAATAAAAATTACGGCACGGTTTTTACACCGTGCCGTTTTTGTTAAAATATACCTATTATTGCACCTATGATGCTGACAAACATTGCCGAAATCATTTCAAGCAGGTTATCTGCATCCTTTATATTCGCCTCGCAGCGAATTCCGGTTTTCTCGCTTGAAGGAGCGAAACGGAATTCATCAAGGCTTATTTGTGCACCTTCATCAGATGCGAAGCACAAGCTTATTTCATAAACATTTTTAAGCTTGTTTCTTGAATAGGTAAAGCCGCATTCATTCCCTTTGAGAAGAAGGGAATCCAGATCAACGGTTATTCTATGCCACTCGCCGTCGGCGGGAATTACCGTGTCGGAATAGTTTGTTCCGCTGATTTTAGGTGAATACCACTTTTGGTGATTGACATATATTTTTACCACATCAAGCTTTACATCTTTATTGCCGTTGTTTCTCGCCATAAATGTAAGTTTGCCGTAATCGGAATAATCATAATCCGTATCCTTGAATTTTTCAGCCTTTCCGTCTTCAACAAAATTCATAACGGGACTTACCGTGAATTCTCCGTTTCCGCTGATGTCAATATATTTTTCTTTGCTGTAGGCGATTGTTGCATTTTCACTCTTCCACGAATCAAAGAATCCGGTATCTGCATCATTATGGGTGTGGAAGGTTTCAGCTTGCTCACAGTCAACCCAGGGCTTTTCGCACCAATAATGGGCGTTTGCAATTTTTTCTGTTTCAAACTGACAAACGGGGAAAAGCAGCTTGCCGTTTGAGGTTGAATAAACATTTGCATTCAGATTCAATATTGAATAGGCATATGTTGCTGCGGCGGGGTTTTTAACCTCATCGCTCCATATTCTTACTGTATCCTCTGAAACAATTTCGGCATTTGCCTTAACATAAATTCCGTCGCTGCCGCAAACTGCAAATCCATCGGGTTTATCTCCGTTTACAGCAAGACCGTCACCAACATTATCAAAAGTTACATAAACGCTTGAATCTTTAACTTCCGAATTCTTAACGGTTGAAACAATGCAGTTGTTTTCTTCGCCGTATACCAATCTTAATGCGGCATCTGCCATTCTTTCGCCGAATTCCAATTTGTTTTCGGGGTGAATTGAGCCCGCCTCAGGAATAAATGTGAGGGGAACATCATAAACGCTTATGCTTGCTCTTGTTACATTCTGCATTTGGGTTAACCCGATATTGAAATCAAGAATTCCCGGAACATCGCCGGAGTAAAGATATGAGGCAAGCTGGGAATAAACCACGGGCATAAGCTCATTTTCATAGCCGAAAAGTTCCGAATAAGAGCTTTGAAGCAAATCGAACTGTGCCTCATATTCATCGGCGGTGAATCCACTCATAATCTCGCTTTCGCCCTGATACCAAATCATACCTGCGGGTCTGAAACGCTTAAGCGGTTCTATTTTGGTGTTATAATTCACCGTCATATCGGCATAAACGTTGCCGCCCGATTCTTTCCAATCTGCTTTATCTATGTAGCAGCCCTTATTCACAAGTATTTCTTTAACCTTTGAATCCGAATCAATCGCATTGCGTGAAATCCACGAACGGATCAGCGTTCCGCCAAGCGATGCGTTAAGAATGCCCACGGGCATATCAAGCTCTTCGATCATTTTATCGGCAAAGAAAAATGCTACGGCACTCATTCCGTAAACCGATGAATTCTCGCCCGTTATCCATTCTGCACCGATTATATCCTCCTGCGGGTCTGCGGGAAGAAGCTCTGCTGAGCCTTTGTATTCGTTATAAGAGGGAACAAGCAGCACTCTGAGCCATTTGCTCTGCTTTTCGCCGTTTGCCATCATTTCTCTGCCGTGCTTTGCCTGACCGAGAGGATATTGCATATTGCTCTGCCCGCTTGCAAGCCAAAGCTCGCCGAAAACAACATTTTCAAGCTTTGCAAATTCCGTTCCGTCTGCTTTCAGAACTATTGTGTATTCCTCATAGCTGCCCTTGGGTGCGGTAAACGAAACTTCAAAGGCACCGCTTCTGTTCACCGAGCTTTTGCCAACTGCAACAGATTCGTTTGCAGAATTGAAAAGCTCTGCTTCAATCAAGCTTCCGCCTTTTCCCGTTCCTGAAAGAACGGCTTCTTCTTTTTGCTGAAAAAGCATACCGTTTCCGTAGATTTCATAAAGCTTTGTTTCGGCTTCAGATGCATCTGCCATAACGGCACCTCCGAAAATCAAAGTAAAAATAAGTAAAAATGAAATAATCTTCTTCATATTTTTCCTTTCCTTATTATCCTATAATATCAACCTGCACAAACCGAGAAAGCAGAAAAAGAGGCATTTCAGCCTCTTTTTCAATTAATCTTTTGCCTTGCTTTCGCAATAGATGCAGCGGTAAACCTTGTTTTCACGGTCTGTAAGCTTGAATTTATGCTCAAGCTCCTGCTCAACAGAGGTTATGCATCTGGGGTTTTTGCACTTGATAACTCCGGTTACATAATCGGGCAAAGAAAGCTTTGCTCTCTTTGCTCTTTCACCGTTTTTGATAATATTAACGGTTATTCCCGGGTCAAGGTAGCCGAGAATATCCAAATCAAGCTCAATAGGTGCACTGATTTTGATTATATCCTTTTTGCCCATTTTAATGCTGTCTGCATTATTTACAAGAGCAACCGTGCACTCCAACTCTCCGAGCTTGAGGATATTATAAATTTCCATACCCTTGCCTGCCGTAATATGGTCAAGCACGATACCGTCTTTAAGCTGACCTATAATCATTTTGACTCCTCCAAAAGCTTGAGAATAAGTGCCATTCTGATAAACTTACCGTAAAGCACCTGCTTGAAATAGCAGGCTCTGGGGTCATCATCAACGCCGATTGAAATTTCATTCACTCTGGGCAGCGGATGCATAATGCAAAGGTCCTTCTTTGCGGTTAAAAGCTTTTCATTTGTGAGAATATAGGTATCCTTCAATCGGATATAATCCGCTTCGTTAAAGAATCTTTCTCTCTGAACTCTTGTCATATAAAGAATATCAAGCTCGGGCATAACCGCTTCAAGCGAACGGGATTCAACATATTCAATTCCCTTTGCGTCAAGAACTTCCGCCTTGATATATTCGGGAACCTTGAGCTCATCGGGTGAGATAAGCACAAATTTTATTCCGCTGTAGCGTGACATTGCGGCAATAAGCGAATGAACGGTTCTGCCGAATTTAAGGTCACCGCAAAGACCGATGGTAAGATTATCAAATCTGCCCTTTTCTCTGCGGATTGTGAGCAGGTCTGTGAGGGTCTGGGTGGGGTGGTTATGGCCGCCGTCACCCGCGTTGATAACGGGAACACCCGATTTGAGCGAAGCAACATAGGGTGCACCCTCCTTGGGATGACGCATTGCAATAATATCGGCATAACAGCTTACGGTGCGAACGGTATCGGAAACGCTCTCGCCCTTTGCCGCAGAGCTGCTCTGTGCCTCTGAAAATCCGAGAACATTGCCGCCAAGCTCATACATTGCCGCCTCAAAACTCAGGCGTGTTCTTGTTGAAGGCTCAAAGAAAAGAGTTGCAAGCTTTTTGCCTCTGCACTTTTCCGAATAATCTGCGGGGTTTTCAATAATATCCTGAGCAACATCAATAAGCTCATCAATTTCGGCGGTAGAAAGCTCCATTATATCAATTAAGCTTCTCATATCAGCACCTCTTAACCGTTAATCCAGCTCTCATCGCTCGGGTTATTACGGAAAGCAATAAGTCTTTCAATATCCTCTGTTTTGATATAGCCTTCTGCAGCCGCAACCTTTGCAACTGTGTCAAAATCGGTAAGGCTGATGTTCTTAACGTTGGCTGCGGCAAGTCTGTCAAGACCCTTCTGCATACCGTAGGTGTGAATGCTTACGATGCCAAGCACATCTGCACCTGCTTCGCGAAGAATTTCAACAACCTCGATAACGCTGCCGCCGGTTGAAATAAGGTCTTCAACAACAACAACCTTCTGACCGGGAAGAAGCTTGCCTTCAATCTGATTTTTTCTGCCGTGGTCCTTTGCACCTGAGCGAACATAGCCCATAGGCAGACCAAGAATCTGTGCGGTGATTGCAGCGTGAGCAATACCTGCTGTGCTTGTGCCCATAAGCACCTCGGCTTCGGGATAGTTTTCTTTGATAAGCTGTGCAAGTCCGTTTTCAACATCTGTGCGAACCTTCACATCTGAAAGAGTGAGTCTGTTGTCGCAGTAAACGGGGCTTTTGATTCCGCTTGCCCAGATAAAAGGCTCTTCGGGTCTGAAAAATACGGCTTTGATGGAAAGTAAATCCTTTGCAATAAGTTCTTTCATTGTTTTGTTCTCCTATTTATTTTAATTGATTAACCTACAAACTCTTCAATGCATCTTTCATAAGCGGCAACGGGGTCCTCTGCTGCTGTTATGGGTCTGCCCACAACGATATAATCAGAGCCGATTTCCTTTGCCTGTGCGGGAGTTGTAACTCTTACCTGGTCGCCGATGTCACCGCCTGCAAAGCGAACGCCGGGGGTTACTGTTACAAAATCGCTTCCGCATTTTTCGTGAACCTTGCCCGATTCAAGGGGTGAGCAAACAACGCCGTCAAGACCTGCTTTCTTTGCGTTGAGTGCATAGTGCATAACAACCTCATCAAGGGGCTTATTGATAAGAAGGTCGTTTTCCATTCTTTCCTGGCTTGTTGAAGTGAGCTGTGTTACGGCAATAAGCATAGGGCGGGTGCCGTCGGGTCTTGTGAGGCCTTCGATTGCAGCTTCCATCATTGCAACCGTGCCGCCTGCATGAAGGTTGCACATATCAACATCAAGTCTTGAAAGAACCGACATAGCCTTCTTTACTGTGTTGGGAATATCGTGAAGCTTGAGGTCAAGAAAAATCTTATGGCCTCTTGCCTTGATTTCTCTAACGATTTCAGGACCTTCCGCATAAAAAAGCTCCATGCCGATTTTAACAAAAGGCTTTCTGCCCGTGAACTTATCAAGGAAATCAAGAACTTCCTTTTTACCCGCAAAATCGCAGGCAATGATTACATCCTTACCCATTAGTGTGAACCTCCTATTATATCTTTTAAACTTGTAATGCCGTATTTTTCCATAACAGACGGCAAATCATTAACTATATCTCTGCAGGCAAAGGGGTCAATAAGATTTGCGGCACCAACCTCAACTGCGGTTGCACCCGCAAGCATCATTTCTATAACATCCTTTGCCGATGAAACGCCGCCCATTCCCACAATGGGAATTTTAACAGCTTCATATACCTGATAAACCATTCTGAGTGCAACGGGGAATATTGCACTGCCCGAAAATCCGCCCATTTTATTTGCAATAACGGGCTTCTTTGTTCTCAAATCAATTCTCATTCCGAGAAGAGTGTTGATAAGGCTTATTCCGTCTGCACCCGCAGCCTCGCAGGCCTTTGCAATGGCGGTTATATCCGTAACATTGGGTGAAAGCTTGATTATAACGGGCTTTTTGGTTACTGCCTTAACGGCAGATGTTACCTTTGCCGCCATTTCGGGGCTTGTGCCGAAGCTCATTCCGCCGCCGTGAACATTGGGGCAGCTTATATTGACCTCAAGCCAGCCCACCTGCTCGCAGGCATCAAGCATTGCACAGGTTTCTGAATATTCTTCAAGCGAAAATCCGCTTACATTTGCCATAACGGGCTTTGAAAAGCATTTTTTCAGCTTGGGAAGCTCTTCGCTGATAACCTTTTCAACGCCGGGATTCTGAAGGCCCACAGCGTTTATCATTCCGTTCGGAGTTTCTGCAATTCTGGGGGTGGGGTTTCCGAAGCGGGGCTCTCTTGTTGTTCCCTTGAAAGAGAACGAACCGAGACAGTTTATATCATAAAGCTCTGCAAATTCATAGCCGTAGCCGAAGGTTCCGCTGGCGGGAATAAGAGGATTATCAAGCTCAATGCCGCAAAGCTCAACCTTTGTGTTTACCATATGATTTCCTCCTTTTCAAGAACGGGACCGTCTTTACAGATTCGTTTGTTGCCGTATTTTGTTTTGCACGAGCAGCCCATACAAGCACCGAATCCGCAGCCCATACGCTCCTCAAAGCTGAACTGACCCGAGGTTACGCTTGCGTTATAAACCGCCTTGAGCATAGGCTCGGGGCCGCAGGTGAAAATATGTGTATATTCGCCGACTGCTTCAAATGCATTCGTTACAAAGCCCTTTATTCCGTATGAACCGTCTGCGGTTGTAACATAAACATCCGCACCGAGAGCTTTGAATTCATTCTCATAGAAAATTTCGGATTCTGTGTTGAAGCCGAGAATAACCTTGACCTTTTTGCCTTGTGCCGAAAGTCTTTTTGCAAGTGCATAAAGAGGAGGCACGCCGACACCGCCGCCGATAAGAAGCGGGGATTCGCCGCTTTTTTCCGTATCGTAGCCGTTACCCAGACCCGTGAGCACATCAAGCTTTGCACCGTTTGCAAGCTTTGACATATATTCTGTGCCTTCGCCCACAACCTTATAAATTATTTTAAGCTCTCCTTCTGCGTAATCGCAAACCGATATGGGTCTGCGGAGATAAAAGCCGTCAAGCTTGATATTGACAAACTGACCCGTTGCCGTTATATCCGAAGTGTCACCGCCGAGTATCATTTCATAAACATTCGGAGCAATGCACTTGTTTTGTTCTACTGTAAAAATGCTCTGTTTCATATCAATTCTCCGTTATTCCATACAATTTTTCCGTTGCAAACAGTCAGCACGCACTCACCCTGAACGGTATCGCCCTCAAACGGGGTGCTCTTTCCCATTGAAAGAAATTCATCGGGATTGACCGTATATTCTTTGTTGAGATTAAAAATCGCAAGGTCGGCACTCTCGCCGCTTTTTATTCCGCCGCCGAGATTGAATCTCTTGCAGGGGTTGGTGTGCATAAGCTCAACAAGCTTTTCAAGGCTGATAACGCCCGTTTTAACAAGATTTCTATAAAGCACGGGGAATGCGGTTTCAATTCCCACAACTCCCATCGGGCTTTTTTCAAGCCCCCTGCTCTTTTCCTCTGCGGAATGCGGGGCGTGGTCGGTTGCAATCATATCAACCGTGCCGTCGCAGATGCCCTCAACAAGTGCTTTTCTGTCTTCTGCCGAGCGAAGCGGCGGATTCATTTTGAATCTCGCATTTTCCTGAAGGCAGGAATCATCAAGCACAAGATAGTGCGGACCCGTTTCGCAGGTTATATCAAGACCGTCTTTTTTAGCTTGTCTTATAAGCTCAACGCTTTCTTTTGTTGAGATATGGCAAACGTGATATGCACAGCCCGTTTCACGAACAAGCTCAATATCTCTTTTTATCTGACCCCATTCGGATTCGGAGCATATTCCTCTGTGGCCGTGCAGCCTTGCGTATTCGCCGTCGTGGATATAGCCGCCTCTCAAAAGGCTGTTATCCTCGCAATGGGCGGCAATTATTTTGCCGAGCGATTTTGCTTTGAGCATAGCTTTTTTCATCATTTCGGGGTTCTGAACGCCCTTGCCGTCATCAGAGAAGCCCGCAACATCAGCCGCCATAGCTTCCATATCAGAAAGCTCTTCGCCGTTCTGACCTGCCGTTATTGTGCCGTAAGGGATAACCTTGATTGCGGCATCCTTCTTTATTGCATCAAGCTGAACGGCAAGATTTTCGGTGCAGTCGGGCGTGGGGTTGAGGTTTGGCATTGAGCAGATTTTTGTGTATCCGCCGTGTGCCGCCGCAAGAGAGCCGCTTTTTATTGTTTCTTTATAAACAAAACCCGGCTCCCGCAAATGAACGTGAACATCTGCAAGACCGGGCAAAATATAATATCCTTTGCAATCGATAACTACAGCATCATCGGAATAAGAATCTGCATCAGCAAACACTTCACCGCAAACAAATAAATCCTCATTTACAAATCCGTTTTCACGAAAAACCTTGCAGTTTTTGAAAATATAGCTCATATTCCTACTCCGTTCGATTTATAAAATAAAGACCTTGCCGCAGCAAGGTCTTAAATGATCTGTTACTGATAAAGCATATTAAAACCTTGTCGGCATTTCTGTATCTAATATACTATATCATTTAGTATTTAATAAGTCAAGATATATTATAACTTTTATTAATATATATTACTCAATAAGAACGGCGGTTTTTATGCCTTTTGAATACGGCAATTCTCTGTCGTTATATGACATATTAAGTCCGCCGGGGCTGCAGGTTATGGTGTTGCCGATGATGCTTCCGTGAATATCAAAATCGCCCGAGGCAAGGGCAACATTGCCCTTGGGTGCATAAATGATACCCCATAAATCAAAGCCGCCCTGCTGGGAATAAAGCGTTATATCGCCTTTTCTTGAATAGATTGAAAGAGTAGCTCCCGCTTCATTATAGGTATGGGTGCTGCCGCCGATTTTTATATCATCCTCGGCAATCATACAGCCGCCGAGTGTTATTCCGCCGGGCCCCTGATTTGTTGAAAGACTGCCTCCGCTGTAGACAATGCCTTTCAGAAGATATGCTCCCTGACCCGAAAGAAGCATCTCGCCCTTTCTGTTATATAAATCGCCCTTATGTGTGAACGGACCGCTTATATCGGTCACGGTATCAGAAGAAAGAGCGTTTTTGCCGTAAACGAATATATCACCGTTAACAACCGTGCCGCCGCTTGCAAGCTTCAGGGTTTCATATGCATAAACATTGCCGTTGATTTTCAGAGCAACGCTGCCCTGCTTTTCAAAAGCACCCATACAGTAAACGGAGCCGTTGAAGGTTGTGCCTCCGCTGAGCAGCATATTGCCGCCAACATATGTTTCACAGTCGCAGCCGAGCAGATAATTTGAGCCTCGGGTAAGGGTTCCGCCCGTGTAGAAATATTCGCCGTAAATGTTGGTGTTGCCCTGAAATGAGGTGTTGCCCTCAACATAAAGGCTGCCACCAACCTTGAAATTTTTATCCCATTGGGTGGTAAGATTTCCGCCAACATAAACATTACCCGTAACATAAACGGGGCATTGCGGATTAAAATCGCCCTCAACATATAAATCTCCGTAAACAGTCATAAGCTCAGAGCTGTAGCCCGTTGAAAGAGTTCCTGAGCAATAGGTGCTGCCGTTGATGCTTATTATTGAATTAAGCGTTGTGCCCGCCGCATATTTGAACAGATAGAAAGAATTCTTGCTGATATGGTCGTATGATTTGGTATACACGCTCTCTTCAAGCGTTGGCACAACCGCCATTATCGTTTCATCAAAATCAGGCATTTTCTGATATGAAACATTGCTCTCAAGGCGGTTAACGGTAACGCTGTATTGGTTTGCCATTGCCTGCTGTGCAGAAAAAACCGTTCCCGTAATTTTGCTTCCGCTTCCGCCGTCGGCATTAACGTTGCCGTTGCCGAAAATGCTGCCGCCGACATTATAATGACCGCCGAGGTTGAACTGCGTTCTGTCGCCGTGAAACATAAGGTAATCAAAATCTATTGCCATATTTTTATCAACAAATTTTGCCGCCGCCTTGGCTCTTATCTGAACGCTGTCAACATTAAACAGGCTTGCAAAAATCGTTTTTCCTTCTCTTGAATCGGAAACACGCACTATTTCATCAGTCGGGAATTCAACAACAACATTCTCGGTTGAAAATCCGTTTTTTTCAACATATTCCAGAGCAACGGCATTAGCCTTTGTTTTATCGGGCATATACCTCACCGCCGCAAGTGCCGCGGCATCCATTGCACTCTGAAGCCGGCTTTTCTGATGATATTTAAGACCCATATCGGTAACAAGAGAAACCACCGAAAGAAACGCAACAAGGCTCAAAGCCGCAATAACCATTGCCGCACCGTCTTCCGATTTATAAAACCGTCTGAGTTTTTTCATCCGTGTCGCTCCTCTCGCTCTTCTTTTATTTTTCTTTATTCAAGTGATTTTTTTATCTGAATCATCTGCTTTTGCAACTCTGAAAGTGTGAGCTGAGCCTGCTCGATATAGTAGCTGTGGACTTTCAGCTCCTTCTGCGATTCAAGCCTTTGCCTTGCGTGCTCGTTTTCAAGCGTGTTGATTTTTTCTGCATATTCAAACGCCTGCTGTTTATTGACATCCTTAAGGCGTATTATTTCCGTTTCGTTTTCTTCTGCACGCTTCTCAAGCACACCCGACTTGATTTCAAGCTCTGCGTTAAACTTTTTTATGTCCTCATTTTCCGCATACAGAGTTTTGATTTCCTCACTCTTGTCTTCAAGCTGCGAAAGCAAGGTCTTCATCTCATCCTCTTTTGTAAGAAGCTTTGATTTAAGCAGCTCATACTGCGACAAAACGGAGTTATACGATTCAAACAAGCCATCGTATTTTTGAGAAACGGCTGTCAACTCACCGTTTTCGGTCTGGAGTGACTGGATTGTCAGTGTAAGCTGTGCCTTTTCCTTTTCAAGGGCGGCTATTCTGTCGGTATATTCGAGTGCCTTCATTTCATTTTTGGACTCTGCAGCCTTTCTGAGGTTTTCGTTTTCACGCTCAGAAAGTTCTAATTTTTTATGCAGGGCGGCTATTGTTTCTTCATACTCTGCAGAATTATCGTGCAGCTGAAGCTCTTTATTTGCCGAGTCTGCAAGCTTTGCCCTGCATTCCTTATATTTTTCATTAAGAGAATCCCTTTCACGGTTGGAAAGCACAAGCTCCTCTTTCATTGAAGAAAGCTTTGATTCGTGCATTCGTGAGGAGGATTCATAGGTTTCATTAAGCTCATTTATGTAAGCCGCAACCTCTTCGGGGTCATAGCCGTAAATTACCTTTTTGAACGGATATTCAGCCGTTTCCTTTTCTTTTTTATCCGAGGGATTGTTTTTTACTGCATAAGCAGCCTTTATCTCTGCATTTTTTGCGTTGCCCTGGGCAACCGCTTCGTTTTTTGACTTTTTCATTTCAAATCCCTCACATTCTTATTTCAAGAATATCGCCTTCGCATATTCCGTATTCCGCTGCTGCGAAAGCTTTCATTTCAATAACGCTCTTTGCGTTTTTCACCGTTTTGCAAATCTTACCGGGCTGAACATTTTCATCAACCCTGACAACCTCACCCGAAGCCGAAAGGTAAACAACATCAATGGCAAATTTCATATTCAGCATATGTATCTGATTGCAGGGCTTTATGTGAAGAGCATAATCATCTGCTATGCTTTTTCTGAACATCAGACCCCTGAAACGCCTGAAAAACGAATATGCCGTTTCTGCATTTCCGGTTATCGGATTGCCGTTTTTTAAAAGAATTGCTTTTTTCATAAAAACCTCAGAATGTTTCAATAATATTCATTACAGTCGGACCCATCAGTATTATAAACACAACGGGAAAAATAAACAAGAGCATCGGAACGAGCATTTTGATTGATGCCTTCATACCCTTTTCCTTTGCCTGCTGGCTTCGCTCAACGCGGAGCTGTTCAGACTGTGCCTTCATAACATTGTTTATCGGAATACCGAGCTGCTCCGCCTGAACAAGGGCTGATGCAAAGGTTTTTAGTTCATCAAGATTTGTTGCATCGCAAAGATTCTGAAGAGCCTCTCTGCGTGTTCTGCCCATCTGGATTTCACGGTAAACAATGAGCAGCTCATCAATGAACGGTCCGCTGAGCTTCTGCGAAACCTTGAGAAGTGCGGCATCAAAGCTTAATCCCGCTTCAATACAAACGCAAAGCAAATCCATTGCATCGGGAAGCTGTTTTTTTATTCCCGTCTGATGGCTTGTGACTCTTGACCTCAGATACATTGTGGGGCCCATAACACCGAGAAGTGCACCGCACATAAGCACAAGAAGCATTATCATCGGCTCCATATCAACCGCAACAATGATTATAAGGGTGAGAAAAATCACGCCGATTAAAAAGGCATATTTGATAAACTGAAAATCCGAAGGCTCCATAAAAATGCCCGCATAGCGAAGCTGTTTTTTTATGGCTTCAAGAGTTTTATTCTTGTTGGCATTTTTCTTTTTGGGTGCAAATCTGCTGAGCTTTTCGGAAATTTTTTTAATTCCCTTGCCGAGAAATCTTTCATAAAACGAAAGCTGGAGCTCCTGATAAACGGGCTGGCCTACCGTGTTGTTTATTCTATCGATTCTGCTCTGCTTCTTATCGTTCTGCATTCCTTTGGGCGAGGCAATGAGAACAACCAGAATAAAAGCTAAAAACGAATAAGCAATAACAAGAAATTCCAAAAAGCTTCACCTCACTTTCGCGTGGTTAGTATTCTATGGTTACAACCTTTCTTATTGCAAAGAAGCCGAGCACTTCCATTACTACAGAAACCGCAAGCATAATGTTGCCCGCCGTTGTGGTGAAAAAGGTTGACATATATTCGGGGTTAACAACCATCAGTATTGCCGCAATACATACGGGAAGTGCACCGATAATCATACCCGACATTCTTCCCTGTGCGGTTATTGAACTGATTTCGCCTTTGATTTTGATTCTGTCTCTTATGGTTTCGGAAATTGTTGAAAGAATTTCAGAAAGATTGCCGCCCGTTGTTCTTTGAATAAGAACCGCCGAAACAACAAGCATAAGGTCGGGGCTTTTTACTCTTTCAACCATATTGTTGAGTGCATCGTCAAGCGTTGCACCGTATCTTATTTCGTTGCACACCCTGCCGAATTCAACACCGATGGGTGCAGGCATATCGCTTGCAACATTTTCCATTGCCTGCTGGAATGAAAAGCCCGAACGCAGTCCGTTGCACATCATTATCAGCGTATCGCCGAGCTGAGCCTCGAACGCCTTTATTCTCTTGCCTTTTTTTATTTTTATGAATATTATCGGCAAAAAAGCTCCTACCGCCGCAAGAGTTACCGAAGGCATCAGACCCGCCTGAAAAAGTGCGGCAAGACCTGCGGGAACAAAGGTTAAAACGAGCCATATCATACTGAATTCTTCGGGCTTCATCATTATATCCGCAAGAATAAGCTCATTGAATATTGTATCCATAAGCTTTTTTCTCTGAACAGACTGCTTGCCGTCGCTGTTGGTCGCTCTTTTAAGGATTGATAATTTGCGTTTTTTCTGTTTTTCCTGAATCTGAAGAGTAAGATTGCTTTGCTTGTTTGCAATTTTATTCAATCTCTTCTCAACATCACGGCGGCCCTTCGTGAGCGTGCCCGCAATGCTGACCCAAAGGAAAAATCCGAAAAGTCCGAAGGAGACGGAAAGAATTATTATACTAATCTGCAAACCATTCATTATTGACCGTCACTCCGTTTCCTCTTATTTTTTCAAGGCAATTCGGTCTTACACCCGTTGCACGGAATTTACCGATGAATTTACCCGTCGGGTCAACCGTGCCGTCGGTTTCATAAACAAATATATCCTGCATACTTACAACTTCGCCTTCCATACCCACAACCTCGGTTATGGAGGTGATTTTTCTTGTTCCGTCACGCAGACGGCTCTGCTGAACAATAAGGTCAATCGCAGAAGAAACCTGGTCTCTGATAGCCTTCAGCGGAAGCTCCATACCACTCATAAGCACCATTGTTTCAAGTCTTGAAACGGTATCTCTGGGTGAGTTCGCGTGGGTTGTTGTGAGCGAGCCGTCGTGACCGGTATTCATAGCCTGAAGCATATCAAGAGTTTCTTCCGAACGAACCTCACCAACGATGATTCTGTCAGGTCTCATACGAAGTGCATTCTTAACAAGATTTCTGATTGTTATTGCACCCTTGCCTTCAAGATTTGCGGGTCTTGCTTCAAGGGTTATGACGTGCTGCTGTTTAAGCTGAACTTCGGCAGCATCTTCGATTGTTACAATTCTTTCATCCTCGGGAATATATGATGAAAGAACATTAAGAAGAGTTGTTTTACCGCTGCCCGTACCGCCTGCAACAACTATATTCAGCTTGCCTTTAACGCAGGCTTCAAGAAAATGAAGCATATTCGGGGTGAGCGAGCCGAATTGCAGAAGCTGCTGTGCGGTGATGGGTTTTTTACCGAATTTTCTGATTGTTAAAACGGGGCCCACCAGCGAAAGCGGAGGAATGATTGCGTTAACACGCGAGCCGTCTGAAAGTCTGGCATCAACCATTGGGCTTGCCTCGTCAACGTGACGGCCTACCTGCGAAACAATTCTGTCAATAATATTCATAAGATGCTCTTCATCTCTGAATTTTATATCCGTAAGCTTGAGCTTGCCCTTATCTTCAACATAAACCTGGTTCGGGCCGTTTACCATAATTTCGCTGTAGCTCGGATTCTGAACAAGCTCTTCTATGGGTCCGTATCCCATTATGTCGTTGAATAAATCAAGGGCAACCTTCACTCTGTCGATTCTCGGAATCATATATTCGTCATCGTTAACCTTATCGTCAACGAGCTTATACATTGTTTCGCGGTCTGTTATCGTTTTGCCGCTTTTATTCATTTCATCGATTATCGCCGTGTGAATTCTGCGTTTAACATCAAGAAACGGGTCTTCTTTTATTTCTGCGGGTTCAGTTTTTTTATCAGGCTCTTCTGCCTGAGGCTGCATCTGCGTGTTTTGCTGCTGCAGCTTTTTCTGACCGTCCAATCTGTCTAAAAGTCCCATAATCAGAGTGGCGGGAGTAATCCGAACTGTGTTTTTTATCGGATGATTTCCGCCTTCCTTTCGTTAAAAT
>CALGRR010000108.1 GCA_937880805.1 uncultured Clostridia bacterium | reverse complement strand
GGTATTGTCAGAAGAATTGACGACCTCGGAAGAGTCGTTATCCCCAAGGAAATCCTTACATATCAACGGTTTCAGGGATTTAACACATAAATAGCAAAGACTGCATGGGATGACCCTGTGCAGTCTTTTTCTTGTATATGTAATTAAATCTTCTTCACGCATTCAAATGCGCTTCTCGTTGCATCGGCGATTCTGCCGACTTTTTCGGCGTCACCGATGAGGTATGTATTTATTCCTGCATTATTAAGCTCGTTATAAAGAGCATTCTCACTCTTTGCACCGAGAGAAAGAACGACATAGTCTGTTGCAACTTCCGATTTATTTCCCTTTTTATCCTCAATAACAATTGATTTTCCCTTGATTGCGGTGAGTTTTTTTGAGGTGAGAAATTCGGTTTTCTTATTTTTAAGTCGGGGCATTATATCGTTTATGTGCTGATGCCATATGCCGGGCGCGATTTCGTCAGCCATTTCAACAACGGTCACTTTGTTGCCGGTTTCGGTGAGCAATTCTGCGGTTTCAAGTCCCGTCATACCACTGCCGATAACGGCAACTTTTTTGTTTTCAAGCACAACGCTTCCATCGAGAATATCGGTTGTTGTATAAACATTTTCACGGTCATAGCCGTCAATAAATTTCGGTCTTGAAGCATATGCACCCGTTGCACAGATAACGGCGAAAGGCTTTGCGTTTTCAACAAATACTTTGGTAACTTCCGTATTCATCAGAAACTCAACGCCGAGTTTCTGACAGCTTGTATGCAAATCTTCTATACACCACAAAAGCTTATCTTTATGAGGCGGTTTTACTGCGAGATCAACCTGACCGCCGAGCTTATCGCTCTTTTCCGCAACGGTAACGGCAAAACCTCTTTTTGCAAGAAGCTCTGCGGCGGTGAGTCCTGCGGGACCAGAACCGACAACAAGAATCTTCCTGCCGTTTCCGTCATTTTTCAGCTCATATTTTTCGCTTCCCACAAAGGGATTGACTGCGCAATAGCCGTGGTCGCCTATGTAGGCATTATTCTGCATACTCTCGATGCAGTAAAGGCAGCAGATACAACGCTTGATATCCTCTGCGTGTCCGCTTTCCGCTTTCTTTGCCCAATAGGGGTCGGCAATATGTGGTCTGCCCAGCGAAATAATATCCTGAACACCCTCATTGAGTTGGCTTTCCGCCTGCTCGGGACTTCTGATAAGATTTGCCGCAATAACTGGAATGCTGACGGCATTCTTTACCGCCTGAGCCATATATTTTCTCCAGCCGCATTCGAACGATGTCGGCTCAAGCCAATAATTAAAGGTGTCATAAGACGCAGAGGAAACGTCAATAGCGTCAACACCTGCTTTTTCAAGCCTTTTTGCTATTTCAACGCCTTCATTGAGGTCGTATCCCTTATCTTTTTTGCCAATCATCGAGTAGCATTCGTCAACTGTGAGACGGACAATAATCGGGAAATCAGCGCCGCATTTTTCTCTGATACCTGCAATGATTTCAAGAATAAATCTCATTCGGTTTTCGAGACTGCCGCCGTATGCATCGGTACGTTTGTTGGTGTTGGGCGATAAAAACTGCTGAAGCAGGTATCCGTGAGATGCGTGAAGCTGAACGCCGTCACAACCCGATTTTTTGACTCTAACTGCAGCATCGATAAAGTCATTTATAAGGTTCTTGATTTCTTTTTTGGTGAGTGCTCTGTTGTTGCCGTCGGAGAAATAACTGTTTTCGCATTTTGAGGGTGCAACAACTCTCGGAACAATGTGATGCTTCATAAGGAGTTTACCTGCAGGCACAACCTTATAGAGCATATCTTTGAAAAACGGCATCGCTTTATCGCACGCAATACTCAGCGGAAGAGTTCCGATAAGCAGACCCATATTCTGTCTGCCGGGATGATGAAGCTGAACAAAAAGCTTTGAGCCGTGGGAATGGATGCGTTTTGCAAACTCCGTCATACCCTCAATCTGATAATCGTGACTCATACCGAGCTGTGCAAAAGCCGCACCGCCAGTGACATCGTTGACTCTTGTGATTTCGGTTATGATAAGACCCGTACCGCCTTTGGCTCTTTCTTCGTAGTAATCCATAAGTTGCTCTGTTGTGCGTCCGTCAAACTGACCGAAGTCCATAAGCATGGGTGCCATACATATTCTGTTTTTTATTTCGATGCTTCCGATTTTTATGGGAGAAAAAAGAGTCGGATATTTCATAGCATATCATTCCTTTCGAACAAATTCTATCATTTTTGTTCAGAAAACGCAACCGTTTTATTGACACAGAGATGAATATATAATATCATAGATATATACTCTGACAAGGAGAGATATTATGATTAAAAATAAAAAAATCGTTCTTACAGGTGCAGACAGCGGTATAGGTCTTGAAGTTCTCAAAATCCTTGCGGCTGAAGAATCCAATAAAATACTTGCCGTTGATATTAACTGCAACAATATGGATAAATTTTCCGATAACGTTACTCCGTTTGTCTGTGACGTTTCATCGCAGGAAAATGTTGACCTGATATTCAACAAGGCGAAGAAGCTTTTCGGCAAGATTGATATTTTTTATGCCAACGCAGGTTATCCCTACTATGAACTGATGGATTACACCGATTGGGACAGAACGGCAAGAATGTTTGAAACCAATGTTTATTCTCCCATATATTCATATCAGAAATTCGTGCGTCATCTCAACGGCAGAAAGGGACATTTCTGCATAACCGTTTCGGCAATCGGCAAAATGGCAATGCCCGGATTTACTACATATTCCGCATCAAAATTTGCAATGGAGGGTTTCCAGCAGGGAATCCGTTTTGAAATGCCGAAGAATGTGAAACTCACCTGCCTTTATCCCATCGCAACAGACACAAACTTCTTCGCAACCGCAAATGAGGTTGAGTTTGAAAGACCGTTCCCTGTGCAGAGCCCGAAAACGGTTGCAAAGAAGATGGTCAAGGGTATCGAAAAGGGTAAAAAGAGCGTCAATCCCAGCTTCCTTTTCACTCTTTCGGGCGTGCTTTTCACAATTTGTCCACCAATAAAAAGTGTTTACCTTGCACTTGAAAGAGGCAAGTTCAAAAGATTTGTCGCCAAAATCGGAAAAAAAGTTGATTAAAAATGAGTTTAACTTTAAAGTGTCGCGCCAGTGTTTTTATATCGTTTATCATATAATATACGCCGGCAAATCTTAAACAGACTTAATATCAATCTAAAGAAATCGTCGAAAGACGGTTTCTTTTTTGTTAAAACAGAAACTGGATTTAAAAGGTTAAGTAGTTTCGTGAATATTTTGTGTTTGTAAACATATACTAACAATTTAACCATATCGATCCAAAAAATTGACCCGTTACAGACAACATTGACACAGTCAGAAAACTACATTTCCGCTATGTTGGATTTAGAGAAACGGTTGGAGTAACCCCCTTACATATCAACGGTTTCAGGCGTTTGATACAGAAACAGCAAAGATTGCATGGGTACTTCCCGTGCAGTCTTTTGCTTACAGAATCAACGATTTACACGAAGAATTAACGATTTCGTTAATTCAAATCGTTAATCCGCTTTGTTACTTCGGAATACGGCTCATATATTTATACAACCATCACTTTTGGTGACATAATTCAAGAGTTGCAAAAATAATCGCAGGGAATTATAATGAGATTGATAAAAAAGAATTTGCAGAGGTAACATTATGATTACATATTCGATAATTATGTTTTTGACAGCGGTACTTTTTGTTGTGATTGGTGTTGCAATATATTGGGGAAAAACCAATTTGATTCATGATTATCATCAAACAAACGTTACTGATAAATCCGCATACGGAAAATCTTTCGGAAAAGCTATGTTTGTTATCTCAACGGCACTTTTGCTCAGCGGAATAGTAAGTTTGTTGGGAGATTCGGAAAAGATTACCTTGATTGCGGTTGCAGTATTGATTGTTGGATTGATAATAGGATTTATCTGCATTTTTTGCGTGCAAAAAAAATATAATAACGGTGTTTTCTGATTGGAAAACTCCAATTTGTCAAAAAGTTCAAAAAATAGGAAGTTAAAGGAGACTGTCCACTATGAAAATGATGCACATAACCATTCAAACTCAAAATTTCAATGAGGAAATCAAATTTTATCAAGAGATCATCGGTCTTTCTATTCAACATGAAATGAACGGAATGGGACGACATATCGTATTTTTAAGTGATAATGAGGGCGGGATGCCTATTGAAATTATCGATAGACCTGATGCCGAAAACAGCGGAAATCAATTTTTGTCTATGGGCTACAAAACGGACGATGTGGTAAAAATGAGAGAAACACTGATGAAAAAAGGATATGAAGTGTCGGAAATGATATCCCCCATGCCGCAGATTTGCTTCTTCTTTGCCAAAGATCCTGCCGGAGTTACAATTCAGTTTATGTAACTCTGTTTGGTAAATCCCAACATGTTGGATAGTTCGATAAATTCGAATTTGTCGAGTTAATTCTTTGGAGGCTTTTATGGCTTTTTTATTGGTTGTTATATATATTGCATTTATAGGTCTTGGAGTTCCCGATTCGCTTATCGGCTCTGCATGGCCTGCCATACATACAGAACTGAATATTCCCGTTGAAGCGGTAAGCATTATAACATTTCTCATTTCGGGATGTACCGTGTTATCAAGTATGTTCAGCGCAAGAATACTAAATAAATTGGGAACTGCAAAGGTTACTGCTTTCAGCACGGCTATGACTGCGGCTTCATTGATCGGCTTTTCATTTGTACCGTCTTTTTTGTTTATGATTCCGCTTGCTGTTGTTCTCGGTCTCGGCGCAGGCGCGATTGATTCGGGACTTAACAATTATGTTGCTCTGCATTTTAAAGCAAGCCACATGAATTTCCTGCATTGTTTTTACGGTGTGGGAGTATCGCTCAGCCCTTATCTTATGTCGCAGGCATTAAGTAACATTGGTTGGCGCGGCGGTTACCGCTATGCTTTTTATGTTCAGGCGGTTATCGCAATATTGCTGATTATCTCCGTTCCGCTTTGGAAAAAGACATCTTCTTCCAAAGAAACAGAAGAAGAAAAAGAGATAAGCCTTACTCTTTTACAGATGGCAAAAAAGGCGGATGTTCGGCTTGTGTGGATAATTATGCTTGCTACAAATGCAATCGAATATGCCTGCGGAGTATGGGGAAGCACATATCTTGTTTCGGAAAAAGGATTTGAGGCAGAACACGGTGCACTTGCGTTGACAGTCTATTATGTCGGAATGTCAATAGGACGTTTCGTTTCGGGTTTGATTTCCAATAAAATCAGCACTTGGAAACGTATCGGCATCGGCACATTCATTCTTGCTCCTGCTGTTGCAATTATGCTTCTTCCCTTGCACGGTGCAGTTTCTGTTATCGGTTTGTTCCTGATTGGCTTGGGCAACGGCTCAATTTATCCGAATATGATTCATCTTACGCCTCATAATTTTGGAAAAGAAGTGTCGCAGTCGATTATGGGTTCACAGATAGCATTTGCATATATCGGTGTTATGCTTGCTCCTCCAGCAGTAAGTCTTATCAGCGGATTTTTCGGAATAAAGATTTATCCCGTTCTGCTTGCCGTGCTTTATGTTGCAATGGTTATTGCGTTGAGGTGTTTTGTCAATCGCTTGAAAAAGCAAGGCAAATACGATGATAATGTCTGAAACAACAAAGGTGTGAACAATGAATAATAATGATAAATTTAATTTGAACAGTTTCATATCTCCCGATGTTTCGTATGCCCCCGTATATATCTGGGTGTGGAACGATATCTGTACCCGTGAAATTATAGATGAACAGCTTGCCGAAATGCAGAGGCTTGGTATACGTGCGTTCTATATTCTTCCCGAACCGAAGGATTTCCGACCCGACAGTATGCCCACAAATCTTTCGCCCGACTATCTTTCCGAAGAATTCTTTGAACTTTGTGCTTATGCAATTGACAAGGGAGCTTCACAGGGAATGAAGTGCTGGATTTATGATGAGGGCGGTTGGCCGTCGGGCGGTGCATGCGGAAAGGTTGTTAAAGACCATCCCGAATATTCTTCGGGCGGCAATTATCCCGATTTGCTCAACAGAGATGCAACGGAATATTTTATTGAAATCACCCACAAAAAATATTTATCGTCAACACATAAATTCACCGCTGTATTTACCGATGAACCGAAAGCACCGTTGAATCCGTTCAACAAAGATTTGGCTGATAAATATGAACAGATTTACGGCGAATCAATATTGCCGTATCTTCCGCTTATTGAAAACAAAGAAAAACCAACAGAAGAAAACGTTCATATTCTTCGCCGTTGGTATGATTTATGCAGTCATGCATTCTGCGAAAATTATCTGCTTACCTGCAAAAAATGGGCAAACGAAAACGGCTTTGCTTTTACGGGGCATCTTGATAAAGACCACAGCCCCGACGGATGTATGAACGGTGGTGGAAACTACAATCTGATGCGTGCTTTAAGATGCTTTGATATTCCCGGAATAGATGTTATATGGCGTCAGATTTACCCTGAAACCAAAGCGAAAATCAAAGATGATATGAATGCTTACAACGGATTTTTCCCCAGATATGCTTCGTCTGCAGCCGCACAGAACGGCACAAAGCTTGCAATGAGCGAGGTTTTCGGTGTTGCGGGTCCCGGACTTACTTATGATATGATGAGATATACCATAGGTTATCAGGCTGTAAGAGGAATAAACATTTTCAATCCGTTTAACTTCCCTCTTGGACGAAAAGGTCAGCTTCTTGCGCAGGAGCTTCCGATTTTTACGGAGAATCAGCCGTATTACCATTATCTCGGTCAGTTCAACCGCTATACGGAACACTTGTCTTATATATCTTCTCTCGGTGAACGCATTTGCGAAACCGCACTGTATTATCCCGTTTCTGATTTTCAAGGCAGGCTCAATTCCGAAACCGTTGCAAAAGAATTTGATGATCTCGGAAGAAAGCTCGAAGATATGACGGTTGATTTTGATATTGTTGATGATGACGTTATACAGAGTGCAGAAATAATCGATGGCTTTATTCATATCGGCAGAGCGAAATATAAAAACATCATCATTCCCGAAGGTGCTTATATTCCCGAATCTACGCAAAAATCATTAAATCAATTCATCGGTTGTGGCGGAAAAGTTTTATATGAACTTTCTGCTCTTAAGCCTGTAGTTGAAGTTGACGGTGTCGGCTTACGTGCAATGCACAGAAAAGCAGAGAACGCAGAAATTTTTATTCTTTTCAACGAATCGGAGAAAAATAATATGTTCTGTGTCCATCTCCCGTCATCAAAAGGTTATCTGCTTGATCTTGAAAGCGGTAAATTACAGCACCTGCAAGCCGAAAACGGAGTTCTGAACATTTCTCTTGCCACAGGTGAAACGGCTGTTGTATTGCTGACAGACGAAACATTTGACGCAGAGAATAAAAAAGAATTTAAAAACAGATTCGATATCACAAGCGGGTTTATGTTCCGAAAAGAAAACGAACTTGTTTGCAATGAAGACGGATTTGGTAATATAAATCATTCCGATAAAGCAGTTCCTGTAACCCTTGGCGATTGGTCTTGTCTGCTCGGTAGTGCTTATTCGGGCAGCGGCGTTTATGAAGCTGAATTCACACTTCCAACCGAAAAGATCGGAAAAGAAGGTGAAATCGATCTCGGTGCTGTTTGTTATGCAGCTCAAGTATATCTCAACGACAAACTGCTTGGAAATGCTCTTTTGCCGCCTTACAGATTGAAAATACCTGCAGGCTTGCTTCAGAAAGAAAACAAGCTGAAAATAGTTGTAACCAACACATCGGCAAATTGGTACTTACACACCGATTATTTTGATAAATGGAGTATCAAAGAGCTTTCTCCTTATTTTGAAGCCGAGCTTGAATACACCAAAGACTCTGTATCAGGCGGACTGTATGGCCCTGTTACACTTTATACGGAATGATACTTATTTCTTTTTTAATGAACATTTATATAAATTCCAATTTATCGAACTGACAGCAACTGATAGTTGCTTGTTCAATAAAACATTCAGTGATAAAATAACACTGAGGTGATAACAATATGGAATCTAAAGATATTATTCTTGAACTGAGAACTAAAAAAGGAATGTCGCAAGAAGAACTTGCAGAAAAAGTGTTTGTGACCCGTCAGGCAGTTTCTCGCTGGGAGACTGGAGTTTCACATAGTTAAGGATACCACACCAAAACCCACGCTGAAATACTTTCAAAACAATAAATCTTGGAGGTATCCTAATGAATTATATTAAATCCTGGGGATTCAATATCGACACCGCTTGTGTTGAAGTACAACTTACCGATGGTTCGATGGTGTCAATCGACTGCATTGCTGTTGAAAACGAATATGCAAACAATATGTACGAAACATCTGAACTTGATTTTCTTATCTATAACGAACCGTTAAGCTATGCTGAATTACTGTTTAGCGGTAAGATTGAAGATTATTTGAAAAACAGTACAAACTACACACCTTTATCGATATGCGATAATAAAAATCGGGGCTGCCTCACATTTGTGAGACAGCCCCCTTTTGCAAATGATGGTTATCTATGAAAAACTATTCAACCTTTATCATTCTGTAGCCTATACCTATGTGGGTCTGAATATATTGCGGGGAATCGGGATAAGACTCAATTTTCTTTCTGAGAGTTGCCATAAACACTCGCAGCGATGCAACATCGTTTTCCCAGCTGCTGCCCCATACATTCTGTGTTATATATGTGTGGGTAAGAACTTTTCCGACATTTTGGGACATAAGGCACAGTAGCTTATATTCAATCGGAGTAAGGTGAAGCTCTTCTTCTCCGATATATGCACAGCCTGCTGCAAAATCAACGGTCAGATTGCCGTTTTTGAAAACTGATTCATTCTTTGATGCTTCAGACTTTATCATAGCAAGCCTTCGCTGCGTTACGCGAAGCCTTGCGAGAAGCTCTTCAACAGAAAACGGCTTTGTAAGATAATCGTCAGCGCCGTTATCAAGAGCTTCAATTTTGTCCGCATCTTCGCTCCTTGCGCTTATAACAATAATCGGCACATTAGACCAGCTTCTGATTGTTTTGATAACCTCAACCCCGTCAATATCAGGTAATCCTAAATCAAGAAGAATTATGTCGGGATTTCTTGTTGACGCCTGAGTTACGGCATCTTCCCCGTTGACAGCAACGGCATATTTATAATCATGGACTTTAAGTGTTGTTGTTATGAGATTCCTTACGGCAGTATCGTCCTCAACAACAAGTATCATTGTTCTGTTCATTTATTATCACCTCATCCGAAGGCAAAGTAAAAGTGAATATACAGCCGTGAGGCTCATTATCTGAAAGAGTTATTTCGCCGCCGTGAATATTTATTATTGACTTGCAAAGTGCCAATCCGAGACCAAGACTGCGGTGGCTGTCAGCAACCGTGTTTTCACCTGTAAAAAACATTTCAAACACATGAGGCTTGGAATTTTCGGGAATTCCCTTTCCGTCATCTGAAACGCTTATAGAAATTATGCCGTTTTTTTTCTCGGCAGTAATTCTGATTTCAGAGCCTTCGGGTGTGTATTTTATTGCATTGTCAACAAGGTTGAGAACAACCTGGATGATAAGCCTTGCATCCATTCTGGCAAGCATAAGCTCATCTTTATATTCGACAGAAATTTTGTGATTTTGATTTTTTCTGCCTATATGCTTAAGCGCCTCTTCAATAACATCCTCAAGAACCTGAACGGACATATTGAAATTCATTCTGTCCTCTTCTATACGGGTTATGGAAAGCAGATTTTCTACAAGGCTTATGAGCCATTGCGAATCGTCAAAGATATCGTTGAATATTTGTTTTTTTGCATCTTCATCAAGCTTTTCGTAGTTTGAAATAAGGTTATCGGCGTTGCCGGAAATAGATGTGAGAGGTGTTCTCAAATCATGAGAAATCGCCCTTAGCAGATTTGCACGCAGCTTTTCGTTTTTTGCAAGAATCGCGGCAAGCTCTTTTTCTTTAGCATTGCGGCTGTTTTCGATTGCCAATGCGCATTCACCGAGAATGGAAAGCAAAATACTGTTTTCATAGGAGTCAAGCGGCTTGCCGTTTATATTGATTCCTACAACGCCGTAGACATTATCGTTAATGCGTATTGAGAGATAAAGAGATTTTGCATCCTTATGTGTGTTGGTTGAAGCTCCCGCTCTTTTTTTGTTTTTGAATACCCATTCCGCAGTGCTTTTTTCTTTCTCGTTAAAAAATGCATCTACTTTTCTGCTTGATTCTGTCGTGAACAAATATCCCTTCATAAGTTTTCCGCTTTTTTCGGGATAAACGATAACATCGCGGTCAAGCAGTTTCACAATTTGGCTTGCGGTGATGTTTATAATATCATCGTCATCCTGAGCTTTCTGCAAAAGCTGGTTTGTGTCAAACAGAACTTTTGTACGGAATGCTGACTGTGCAGACATTTTGGCATGGGATTTGAGTTTGGAAGCAAGAGTTGCAGTTATAATTGATGCGGTAATCATTATAACAAAGGTTACAGGGTAGCCCGAACCGTATGCCTGAAAGGTGAGCCTCGGTTCAACAAGAAAGAAGTTAAAAAGCACAACACTCATAACGGCACTGATTACGCTGCAGGTATATCCCTTTGTCAGAATTGATGTGAGCAGAACTCCGAGAATATATATTGTGATTATGTTTGAATCCGTAAAGCCAAGCTTATAAAAGCTGTAGCCTATTGCCGTTGCGACGGCAAGCAAGGCAACCGTAACGGCCGCGTCTTTAATTGACGGTATTATCGCATTTGTAAAATTCTTTTTCTCAATGTGATATTTACCGTAGGATACATTATCGGGAATGATATAAATATCAAGGTTAGGAGCAATTTCGCTAAGTTTTTCGGTAAGAGTAGGTTTGCTCCAAAAATGGCGGCGCTTTATATTGCTTCTGCCGATAACGATTTTAGTTACACCCGATATTCTGGCAAATTCGGCAATCTGAAAGGATACATCTTCACCCAAAACGGTTGTTATATCTGCTCCGAGATGACTTGCGAGGCGGATATTGCTCTGAAGTCTTTTTTTATCTTCGTCACTCATCTTTTCAAAATTCGGAGTCTGAACGTGCAGGGCGGTAAATGAACCGCCAAAGGCTTTTGCCATTTTTGCGGCAGTCTTTATTATTTTGGCGTTTGACGGGGATGCGGAAAGGCAAACAAGAATATGCTCTTTTTCGTTTTCAAAAAAATTCTTTTTGTTATCCTTCACAGTCTCACCTCCTTGTCAGTTATCAATATATTTTACCACACAAAGTTTAAATAATCTACTTTTTTATTTCCGAGCCATCGCTGTTTTGATTTGCAGGCAGATTAGAATAAATAATAATATCGGATTTGCCGTGCTTGTTTCTGAATTGTTTTATTTCTGATGCAAGCTCCTCATCGCTGAGCTCTTTGGTGAGCACAATATATGAAGGCTCGGTTTTTTCGGCTTCCTTTTCAATGTTTTTCAGATTTTCATCCATAATAATATCAATTTTTTTCATAAGAAAATATCCTGCCGTGAATAATAAAACAAGAAATATAAGCAAAACAGCTTCTTTCACAATGCTCACCTGCCTTTCAACTTTGTTGAATTATATATGAAAACATTTTTGCAAAGCCCTGTATTCTCCGATAACAAGCAGGGTTTTGTCAGCTGTAAGTACCGTATCGGGTGTAACTGCTACATTCATTCTTCCGTTTTGTTTGATCGCAACAATGTTGATATCGTATTTTTTTCTTATATCTACCTGACCTATGCTCATGCCCACCCACTGTTTCGGAACGGAAACTTCAAATATAGAGTGAGTATCATCTAGCTCAATGTAGTCTATAATATGGTTTGATGTGAATCTGATTGATGTCCATTTTGCAACTTGCTTTTCGGGGTAAACGACCTCATCTGCACCGTTTCGCAGCAGGAATTTTGCGTGAACATCTCTTGAAGCTCTTGCTACGACGAGCTTTGCTCCAAGCTCCTTGAGGTTTGATGTTGTTTCAAGGGAGCTTTGAAAGTCATTACCTATTGCAACAATGCAAAGATCATAATTGCCTATGCCCAGAGAAGCTAAAAATTCAGCGTTTGTGCTGTCGCCTATCTGCGCATTTGTAACAAACGGCAGTGCGTCGTTTACCCTGTCTTCATTATGGTCAACCGCCATAACCTCATGACCGAGCGCATCAAGTTGTAATGCAATATGCTTGCCGAATCTTCCCAAACCGATAAGTAATACTGATTTTACCATTTATACTTTCTCCTTTAACCTACAGTAATTCTTTCCTGCGGAAGCATGGAAAGTTTTTTTCTTTTTTCTGAAATGGTTGCATAAATCAAAGTTAACCCGCCGACTCTTCCCAAAAACATAAGCACCGTCAACACAAATCTTGACAGCGTTCCGAGCTGAGGGGTTATACCTAATGTCAATCCTACCGTACCCACTGCAGATGCCGTTTCATAAAGGCAGGTGTTCATAGGCAGCCCTTCTGTTGCACTTATAATAACCGCACCCGAAAAGAAAAGAACTATATACATAATAAGTACCGTTGAAGCATTTTTAATTGCCGAAACATCAATCCTTCGACCGAATGCCTCTGCGTTTTCTTTGCGGCGAAATACAGAGAAAAGATTAGCAAGCAGAACGGCGAAGGTGGTTGTTTTCATGCCGCCTGCCGTTGAACCGGGAGAACCGCCGATAAGCATAAGAACAATAATTATCATCTGTGAGGCTTCGCTCATTGCGGTCAGGTTAACCGTGTTGAAGCCTGCCGTTCTCGGTGTTACCGATTGAAAAAGAGATGCAAGAATTCTTTCACCGAACTGCAAATCTCCGAAATCAACCAGAAAAAAGAAAACTGTGGGCACCGCTATCAATAAAGCTGTTGCTACAAGAATAATTTTGCTTTGAAGTCTGTAGCGATGAAATCTGCGCTTGTTTGAGTATATATCCTCCCAGGTCAGAAAGCCGATACCGCCGATTATTATAAGCAGCATGACAGTTATGTTGATAACGGGGCTTGCAGCGTATGCCGTTAATGACGGATAAAGAGAATCTGCGCTGCCCATTATGTCAAAGCCTGCATTGCAGAATGCTGAAACAGAATGAAAAACAGCCATCCATATGCCTTTCAAACCGAAATCCCGACAAAAAACAGGCATCATCAGAAGGGCACCGGTCAGCTCAAATATCAGCGTTGCTTTAAGAATAAACCCCGTCAGCCTTACTATTCCGCCAACCTTTGGCGCGGCAATGGCTTCCTGAATGGTGCTGCGCTGCATAAGCGAGATTTTTCTGCCGGAAAGCAATGCAAAAGAAGCCGCAACCGTAACAACACCCAGTCCTCCAACCTGAATAAGAATCAGTATGACCAACTGCCCGAATATTGACCAATATGTTGCCGTGTCCTGCACAACAAGACCTGTCACACAGACAGCTGATGTTGCGGTAAACAGCGCATCACCAAAAGGCGTGAATTCCCTGCTTTTTGAAGAAACGGGCAGCATAAGAATCAAAGCTCCCAATAAAATAACGCCTGCAAACCCGAGTATTATTGTTTGAAACGAAGTAAGTCTTCGGTTTTTGTGTTTAATTTCACCCATAACAAACACCTTATTCGATATTATGTTTCAGCTTTATTATATTTGAAACCGTTTTAAGAAGGTGTTAGAGTTTTGAAATCTGTATTAAGATTGCATAAAGATTAGTTGTTTAGTCCTATAAAACCTATATATATATCAATAATCTCAAGACGCCAATTCGTTACAAACAATTATATAAAACAGAAAAAGCCTTGTGTACAAACAAGACTTTTTTCTTCTTAATATCGTTAATATCGAAAACAATAGTAGTATAGTAGATTATTTTCGTTTCTTTTTAGTTTTTCCTCTTTGACTATATGGACTTTTCATATGCTTTGATTTTTTGAGGATATTGATTTGTGTTACAAGCTCCTCTTTGGTCAGAGAGTCGTAATCAATGCCGAGGGAGTTGAGATACATTCTGACTTTCTTTTCTTCGTCGCTGCCTTCAA
>CALGRR010000107.1 GCA_937880805.1 uncultured Clostridia bacterium | reverse complement strand
AAAGAGAAAAATGCTCGAATGTGCGTAAGATATTGTATTTCAGACATATGAGATTGCTGTTTCAAAAAGTAAAGTTGGTGAAAAAATGGAAAGACGCAGCAGCCGAAAGGTTAAGGTCGGCAATATCTTTATCGGCGGCGGAGAAAAAATCTCTGTTCAGTCAATGCTCAATAAGCCCGCTTCGGATATTGAAGCGAGCGTTAAACAAGCGGTGGAGCTTGAAAAAGCAGGCTGTGAAATAATCAGAGCAGCGGTGCCTGATAAAGAGGCCGTGAAGCTTATTGAAAAGCTCAAAGAAAATGTTTCCGTTCCCGTTGTTGCGGATATTCATTTTGATTATCGTCTGGCACTCGGCAGCCTTGATGCGGGTGTTGATAAAATAAGAATAAATCCGGGTAATATCGGCTCGGACGAAAGAGTAAAAGAGGTTGCAAAGGCTTGCCTTCAGAAGCAGGTGCCCATAAGAATCGGCGTGAATTCCGGCTCGCTTGAAAAGGAAATCCTTGCAAAACACGGTGCACCAACCGCAGAAGCGTTGGTTGAAAGTGCTCTTCATCACGCCTCTTTGCTTGAAAAATTTGATTTTAACGATATTGTAATTTCAATTAAATCCTCAAATGTTCAGACTATGGTTAAGGCCTATGAGCTTATTGCCGAAAAATGCGATTATCCGCTTCATCTCGGAGTAACGGAAGCGGGCACTCACAATATGGCTCTGATAAAATCCTCAATCGGTATAGGCTCGCTTCTTCTCAAAGGAATTGGCGACACAATAAGAGTTTCAATGACCGATGACCCCGTTAAAGAGGTTGATGCAGGCTTTGATATTCTTAAAGCGGCGGGAGTTAAAACCGATTGCCCCGACCTTGTTTCGTGCCCTACCTGCGGAAGAACGAAAATTGACCTCATTTCTCTTGCAACCGAGGTTGAAAACAGATTAAGAGGCTGCACAAAGCCGATTAAGGTTGCCGTTATGGGCTGTGCTGTAAACGGACCGGGCGAAGCAAGAGAAGCGGATATAGGCATTGCGGGCGGCGACGGCTGTGCACTTATATTCAAAAAAGGTGAAATAATCTGCAAGGTGCCCGAAAATGAGGCGATTGACAGACTTATGAAAGAGATAGAAAACATATAGGGCAGAGATTCTGCCCTTTCTTATTCAAAGGAGCAGAAAATGCAAAGCAATTCAATTCTTGATTTTATAGGCGAATGCCTTAATGATACGCTTCGGGAAATGCTCGGAAACGGCAAGGTTGTGAAAATTAATCTTGACGAAAACGAAAACAAGCTCGAAATGGCTGTCCGTTTTGATTTATACATAGAAGATAAGTTTATTCTTGAGGCTCAGTCTGCCGTTAAGGGCGTTATGGGTCTTGGCAAAGTAATAATCAATGCAGTTTATCCATCCTCTGCCTACGGTGAAAAATGCAGGGATATGCTTATCAGAGCTTTAAAAGAGAATATTGCCGCCGCAAACGGATTCCTTGAAAATGCAGAGTTTGTTTTTGAAAATGAGAAGCTTTCAATAAATGTTTTTGACGGTGCATCTCTGCTTAAAGAAGCAGATGCCGAAAAAATCCTTTCTTCATTTATCAAAGAGCGTTTTGAAGTTAATGTTTCCGTTGAAATAAGCGGGGAAAGCGATGTTAAAATCGATTCTCCCGAATATGTGCAGATGCAGGCGGAAAATCTTAAAATAGAAATACCCAAGGAAGAAGCCCCCAAGCCCAAAAAGGCGGTAAAGGAATATGATGATTTGCCGATTTCGCTTACCAATGCAAAGGTGATTTACGGAAATGCAATCAAATCAAAGCCCGTTTCATTAAGCGGAGTTTCCATTGAAGACGGTAATGTTACCGTTTGGGGCAATATTTTCGGTCTTGACATCCGTGACACCAAAGACGGCAAATGGAAAATAATCAACTTTAACATAACTGACCGCACTAATTCTTATGCAGTCAAAATTTTTGAAGCTGCCGCAAACAGCGAAGCGCTTGTTAAAAACATAGGCGACGGAAAAACCGTTATGATAAGAGGCCACGTTGAATACGACGACTATATAAAGAGCGTATGCATCAAGGCCAATTCCGTTATGCTTATTGAAGAAATTGAAAAGAAGGATACCGCAGAAGAAAAGCGTGTTGAGCTTCATATGCACACCAATATGTCTGCAATGGACGGTATGACAAGTGCAAAGAAGCTTGTCAAGCGTGCCGCAAAATGGGGTCATAAAGCAGTTGCCATAACCGACCACGGCGTTGTGCAGGCATTCCCCGAGGCTGCCGCAGCAGCAAAGGATACGGGAATAAAGGTTATCTACGGTATGGAAGCCTATTATGTTGATGACTCAGTAACAGCCTTCAACGGCAGTTCCGATATGCCGTTTAACGGAACCTTTGTTGTTTTTGATGTTGAAACAACGGGTCTTCGCACGGGTGTGGACAGGCTCACCGAAATCGGTGCCGTAAAATATGTTGACGGTGCCGAAAGAGGCAGATTCCAGACCTTTGTTAACCCCGAAAGACCTATTCCTCAAAAGATAATTGAGCTTACGGGCATTGATAACCGTATGGTTGCAAACGCACCCAAAGAGGAAGAAGCAATAAGAAAATTCTTTGAATTCTGCGGAGAGGATGCCGTGCTTGTTGCCCATAACGCAACCTTTGACACAGATGTTATGAAATCCTCGTGCAGAAGATGCGGCATTGACTATAATTATTCGCATATCGATACTCTTGTTATGGCTCAATGCCTTATCAGCGATATTAAAAACTATAAGCTTGATACAATTTCAAACCATTTCAAGCTTCCGAAATTTGACCATCACAGAGCAGATGAGGATGCGGGTGCACTTGCAGGAATTTTTGAAAAGCTTATTGAGCTTGCAAAAGAGCAGGGCATAGAGAATGTTTCGCAGATGAATGAAAAGCTTAAGGTTGACCCCCGAAAGCTGCCCACTCATCATATGATAATTCTTGCAAAGAACAAAGTGGGTCTTAAGCATCTTTATCAGCTTATCTCAAAATCAAATCTTGAATATTTCTACCGCCACCCCAGAGTGCCCAAAAGCGAGCTGCTTGCCCACAGAGAGGGTCTTATAGTCGGCAGTGCGTGCGAAGCGGGTCAGCTTTATCAGGCGGTTTATGTGGGCAAGCCCTATCAGAAGCTCAAGGAGCTTGCAAGCATTTATGATTATATTGAAATTCAGCCCAACGGCAACAACGCATTTATGATAAGAAACGGTCTTGTTTCGGGCGAAGAGGAGCTTAACGAGATTAACCGTCAGCTTATTCACCTTGCCGATGAGCTCGGTCTGCCCGTTGCCGCAACGGGTGACGTTCACTTTATGGATGAGGATGATAAGGTTTTCAGAGAAATCCTTATGACGGGTCAGGGCTTCAGCGATGCGGCTGACCAGGCACCTCTTTATCTTAAAACAACCGATGAAATGCTTGCCGATTTTGCATATCTCGGCGAGGATACCGCTTATGAGGTTGTTGTTAAAAACCCGAATATGATAGCTGATATGTGTGAAGAAATTCTTCCCATTCCCAAGGGCACTTATCCGCCCAAAATTCCGGGCTCGGATGAAGAGCTTCGCAAAATCTGCTATGACAGAATGGAAGATTACTACGGCTCTCCGCTTCCCGAATATATCAGGGAAAGACTTGATAAGGAGCTTGAATCAATTATCAAAAACGGATTTGCCGTTCTTTATATTATCGCACAGAAGCTTGTGTGGAACTCAATGGATAACGGATATTATGTTGGCTCCAGAGGCTCGGTTGGCTCATCCTTCGTTGCTTTTGCGGCGGGTATATCCGAGGTTAACCCCCTTGTTCCGCACTATATCTGCGAAGAATGCAAGCACAGCGAATTTTTCTATAAGGGCGAATACGGCTCGGGCTATGATATGCCGCCAAAGGATTGCCCCGTTTGCGGCAAAAAGAATATGCACCGTGACGGCCACGATATTCCGTTTGAAACATTTCTCGGCTTCTACGGCGATAAGCAGCCTGATATTGACCTTAACTTCTCGGGTGAATATCAGTTCTATGCCCACAGATACACCGAAGAGCTTTTCGGTAAGAGCCACGTTTTCAAGGCAGGAACAATCGGCACTCTTGCAGATAAAACCGCATTCGGCTTTGTTAAAAAATGGGTTGAAGAAAAGGGAATTGATGTTTCCAGAGCAGAAATGGACAGGCTTGTTCAGGGCTGCGTCGGCGTTAAAAGAACAACGGGTCAGCACCCGGGCGGAATGGTTGTTGTGCCCGGTGATATGGATGCCGAGGATTTCACGCCCATTCAGCATCCCGCAGATGCGGCGGATTCCGTTCACAGAACAACGCACTTCGATTTCCATTCGCTTCACGATACAATCCTTAAGCTTGACAATCTCGGCCACGATGTTCCCACGCTTTATAAGCACCTTAAGGATATGACGGGCATTGACGTTATGGAGGTTGATGTTTGCGACCCGAAGCTTTATGAGCTTTTAACAACTCCCGAGCCGCTTGGCGTAACGGCGGAGGATATTGACTGCGAAACGGGAACTCTTTCACTGCCTGAACTCGGCACTCCGTTCGTTCGTCAGATGCTTATTGAATCGCAGCCCAAAAACTTCTCAGATATGCTTCAGATTTCAGGTCTTTCACACGGCACCGATGTTTGGATAGGCAATGCTCAGGATTTGATTAAAAACGGAACCTGCACCATTTCGGAAGTTATCGGAACCCGTGATAACATTATGGTTTACCTTATCAACAAGGGCGTTGAAAAGGGTATGGCGTTCAAGATTATGGAAATCGTAAGAAAGGGCAAGGCAACCTCGCTTCTTACCGATGAGCATAAAAAAGAAATGCTTGACCACGGTGTTCCGCAGTGGTATCTCGATTCGTGTATGAAAATCAAATATATGTTCCCCAAGGCACACGCCGCCGCTTACGTTAGTGCGGCAATGCGTCTTGCGTGGTTCAAGCTTTATAAACCCGTTGAATATTATGCAACCTTTATGACGGTGCGAGGCGAAGATATTGATACCGTAACCGTTCTTAAGGGCAGGGCAGCCGTTAAGGCTAAAATGGAAGAAATAAAGCATAAAATGGCAATCAAAACCGCAACACCCAAGGAGGAAGGCACATACACTTCGCTTCAGGTTATCAATGAAATGATGGCGAGAGGCGTTGAGGTGCTTCCCATAGATATTTATAAATCAACTGCAAACCGCTATGTTATTGAAGACGGAAAGATTCGTCTGCCCTTCTCGGCAATAGCAGGCTGCGGCGGTGCGGCGGCACAGGGTCTTGAAGATGCCCGTAATGACGGCGGCGGAGAATTTATTTCCGTTGAGGATTTGCAGCTTCGTTCGGGCGTTTCAAAATCAATTATAACCGCACTTGAAGAGGGCGGAGCACTTGAAGCCCTTCCCAAAACAACACAGCTCAGTTTCTTTTGATTGGAGTAAGAAATGAAGAAGTCAAAACTTCCCTTATATCAGCGTGCGTGGTATAAGCTTGATAATGCGGGCAAGGTTTATCCGGGACAGAATACGTCTTCTTTTTCAAGCGTTTACAGAATATCAATAACGCTTAAAGAAAAGATAGAGCCGAAGCTTCTTGAGAAGGCTCTGGAGCTCACTCTTCCGCGATTTCCGAGCTTTGATGTTAGAATGAAAAACGGATTTTTCTGGCATTATCTTGAAAAGAATCCAAACGGAGCACCGCCCGTCTTGTCCGATATTGCAAACCCCTGCTTAAGGGTTAAATGGAAAGAAAACAGAGGCTATCTTTTCAGAGTTTTCTATTATGAAAAAAGAATATCGGTTGAGTTTTATCACGCCATATCAGACGGCTACGGTGCATCAAGATTTTTTATGACTCTTATTGCGGTTTATCTCCGTCAGAAGGGGATTGATATTCCTCACGGCGAAAGTGTTCTTGATATAAATGAAAAGCCGCATAACACAGAGCAAGAGGATTCTTATTTAAAAAATGTTAATTCCAAAGCAAAAGCCAAAAGAATTCAGAAATTTGCTTATAATTTCAAAGGCAAAAAGCTGCCAAAGCATTTCTTTAATGTTACAACGGGATATATTCCCGTTACGGCACTTAAAGAAAAAGCGGCAGAATACGGAGTAACTATAACCGAATATATTGCTGCGGTTTTGCTCTGGGTTATGTATAACCTTCAGAAGGAAGAGAAAAGAATCAAAGAAAAGCCCGTGGGAGTGCAGATTCCCGTTAATGTGCGTAAATTCTTTGACAGCGAAACCCTTCGCAATTTTATGCTTTGCTATGCTTTTCAGATTGACCCGAATATGGGTGAATACACCTTCCCCGAAATAGTCAGGCAGGTGTCGCTCTATCTCCGCTTTATAAATAACGAAAAAGAGATTCAGGCAATGATGAATTCAAATACCGCAATCGAGAGAAATCCGATTATGAAAATTCTTCCCTCGGTGCTTAAGGATTTCGGCATAAGCGTTGTTTATAAGTTTGCGGGTGAAAAGAGCACAAGTGCAATTATTTCAAATGTGGGTGTTGTAAAGATACCCAAAGAAATGGAACCCCATGTTGAAAAGCTTATGTTTATGATGGGGCCGGGTATGGTTAATGCGGCAAGATGCATTGCAGTTTCAATGAACGGCACTTTTGCCATGAGCGTTTCCAATATTTATGAAAGCACTTTGGTGCAAAAAGAGATTTTTACAACTCTGGTAAAATTCGGAATACCTGTGAAGATTGAAAGTAACAGACATTCCATAATGGGAGGCGAAGAATAATGTCATACTGTGTAAATTGCGGCGTAGAGCTTGAAAAAGGCTGTCCTGCGTGCCCGCTTTGCGATACTCCCGTTATAAATCCCCGTGAGGTTAAGGATATTCCCGACGCCCCCGCATATCCCGAAATAGTGAGAATTCCGAAGTCAACTCAAAAAAGGTTTACCGTGTTTGTTGTTTCAATGGTTATGCTTTTGCCGAATATCGTTCTTGCTGTGCTCGACCTGATGTTTTGGGAAAATGGAATGACAACGATTATCTTCGGAGCAAGTGCCGTTGCCTGGCTTTGGTTTTTGTTTCCGATGCTGTGGAAAAAGCCGATGCCCGTTGTTCTTCTCGGAATAGATGCATTGGCACTTATAGGCTTTCTGAAATTCTGCAGTCTAAAAACAACAACATCGCCCGGGTGGTTCAATTCTCTTGTGCTGCCGGTTGTTATAACCTTATGGGCAATATGTAATATTTTTATTTTCTGGCTCAAAAAGCCCAGAAGCAAAACTTCAAAAACCATAGCGGCGGTTATTGCGATTAATATATTGGTTTTTGTTGTGGAAGTCAGCCTTAATATGTTTTATCTCGGCAGGCTGCAGGTTGGAGTTTCGCTTGTTGTTGCAGCTTGCTCCGTTCCGCTTATTATATTCTTTATAGCTCTTGTAAAAAGCAGAAGACTCAAGGCTTGGGTAAGCCGCAAGTTCTTTGTTTAATGAAAGGTAGATGTCATATGAAAAAGTATATTATTCCCTCGGTGCTCGGTGCTGCAGCAGTTGCAACTGCAATAAAGGCTACAAAGTTTGTTCCCGAAAAAAGAGAGCTTCCTGCTTCAACCGAAGAAAAGGTTGATGAAAAGAGAGCTCTGGAAAATCTTTCAAAAGCAATTTCAATTCCCACAATAAGCTATCCCGATAAAGCGGATATTGATTTCAGCAAGTTTGAGGAGTTTCACGCTTTTCTTGAAGAGGCATATCCGCTTATTCATAAAACTCTCAAAAAAGAGGTTGTTCAGGAAGCAAGCCTTATTTATCATTGGAAGGGCACAAGAGATGACCTTGAGCCCATTGCTCTTCTTGCTCATCAGGATGTTGTTCCCATTTCAGAGGGAACGGAGAAGGATTGGACTTATGCACCCTTCAGCGGACACAATGACGGTGAGTTCATCTGGGGCAGAGGTGCTCTTGATATGAAAAATCACCTTGTGGGCGTTATGGATGCCGTTGAAACTCTTCTTGAAGAAGGCTTTCAGCCCGAAAGAGATGTTTATCTGCTTTTCGGTCAGGATGAAGAGGTTGTTGCGTCTGAAAACGGCGGAGCAAAGAACATAATGAGAACCCTTAAAGAAAGAGGAATACATCTTGACTGCGTTCTTGATGAGGGCGGTGCAATTATTCCCGTTAATATCAAGGGCATTCTTAACGATAAGGAGCTTATCGGCGTTGGCATTGCTGAAAAGGGATATACCGATTTTGAAATAACCGTTAATTCAAAGGGCGGACATTCGTCACAGCCTCCCGTTCATTCGGGTCTCGGTGAGCTTGCAAATGTTATAAAAGACCTTGAAAACCATCAGTTCAAGGCGGAGCTTATGCCGTTTGTCAAAGACCTTTTCTCAAGCATCGGAAGAAACTGCACATATCCCGCAAGGCTTGTTATGTGTAACCTTGACCTTCTTCACCCCGTTCTTAAAGCTGTAATGACAAAAATACCCGTTGCAGCCTGCCTTGTAAGAACAACAACTGCCGTTACAATGGCTCAGGGCAGCCCTGCGGCAAATGTTCTTCCGCAGAAATCAAGCGTTACCGTTAATTTCAGGCAGATGCCCGGCGTAACCGTTGAGGATGTTGAAAAGCATATCCGCAAGGTTTGCAGAAACAAGGATATTGAGGTTAAGATTCTCAAAGCAAAAGAAGCTTCAAAGTTTTCACCCACAGATTCAAGAGCATTCAAGATTATTGAAGAAATCTGTATGCAGGATAATAAAAACAGCATTGTTGCACCTTATCTTGTTATGGGCGGCACCGATGCCTGCTATTATGAGCCCATCTGCGAAAATATTTACCGTTACGCTCCCTATAAGGTAAGCGTTTCGCTTCTCAGATGCACCCACGGAACAAACGAGAGAATTCCCGTTGATGCAGTTGCTCCCGGCGTTGCATTCTTCAAAAAATATATCAGAAGGGCTTCGGCTGAATAATATGAATATTCTTATTGTGCCCGACAGCTTTAAAGGCACGCTGACCGCACAGGAGGTCTGCGATATAATCGGGCAGGCTTTTGCCGATACAATAAAAGAGAATATAAATATAACAAAGCTCCCCGCTGCCGACGGCGGCGAGGGGCTTTGCTCTTGCTTTGAAAAAATCTGCGAGGGCGAGCGTATTTCGGCAACAGTCAGCGGAGTTTTCGGTGAAAAAATGGCAGCTGATTATTATATGCTTTCAGATAAAACGGCTGTTATTGAAATGGCGGCTTGTGCAGGTCTGCCACTTGCGGGTGAAAACAAAAACCCCGAAAAGGCTTCAACCTACGGAGTGGGCGAGCTTATAAAGGATGCCGTGAGCAAAGGTGCAAAATCTGTTTTGCTCGGTCTCGGAGGCAGTGCAACCAACGATTTCGGCATAGGTATGGCTTCGGCACTCGGTTGGAAATTCCTTGATGAAAACGAAAAAACGGTTGAACCGATTGGTAAAAACTTATCAGAAATCAGCAAAATTATTCCGCCCGAAAATCCGATGAATATTCCCGTAACTGCGGCGTGTGATGTTGATAATCCGCTTTACGGCAAAAACGGTGCGGCGTTTGTTTTTGCACCGCAGAAGGGTGCCGATGAAAATATGGTTATTCGTCTTGATGAAGGCTTACGCCATATATCAGATGTTTTGATTGATACATTAAATATTAATGTATCCGGGATAAAAGGTGCGGGTGCCGCAGGCGGAATGGGCGGCGGTGCGGTGGCTTTTTTAAACGCACGGCTCAAAAGAGGAATTGACATTATTCTTGATAAAGCTGATTTTGATGAAAAAGCAAAAAAAGCAGACCTTGTTATAACGGGTGAGGGCAGGCTTGATTTTCAAAGCGTTAACGGCAAGGTTATCTCAGGCGTTGCTCTTCGTGCATCGGCACTCGGCAAAAAGGTTATTGCAATTTGCGGAAGCAAAGGAAACGGTGCGGAGAATATTAAAAATTGCGGAGTTTCCGAAATGTATTTTGCAACAGAGAGCGAAAAACCGTTTGATGAAATTTTGAAAAATTGCAGATACGATTTATATAATGCCGCAGTAAAAGCGGCAAAATTCCAAATAAAAAATTGAAAAATCGGTAATTTATCACGGCGGATTATTCCGCCGTTTTTTTGTTGCATCTCTGCACAAATTAGTAGTGCTTTGCAAAACGCAAAGCAGAATTTGAAGCACGGAGGTGAATGATGAAGAGTTTATTCAGAACCCTGAGCGTAATGTTTTCAATTTTTTGCGTGTTTATTTTTTCTGCGGTTGCTTACGGAGAAGCCGCTTTACCGAATGAAATAAGCATAACGGAGAGCGAAGCTCCCGTTTTCGGTGCCATATTTTCGGCATCGGATAAAAATGAAACAGTTTCTGCGGCAACTGATAACAGAAAAAGCGAAAGCTATAATTCCCATATAACGGCATTGAAGGTTTTTCCCGTAAAGGATATAAAAATCAATATAACCAAAAGACGGTATGTGGGAATAGGCGGCGATATTTTCGGTATTAAGCTTTATACCAAAGGTGTTATCGTTGCAGGTGTTGACAGCGTTGCAACCTCATCGGGTAATATCGACCCGGCAGTTAACGCAGGGCTTAAATGCGGTGACGTTATAACCCATATTGACGGAAATGAGGTTTTGAATGCACAGCAGTTAAACAAAGCTATTGAGGGCAGCAACGGCGAAAAGCTTTCGCTTAAGGTTGACAGAAGCGGAGCAAGTCTGGAGCTTGCATTAACCCCGCAGATGTCGGTAAACGGAAAATATAAAGCGGGTCTTTGGGTTCGTGATAGCTCCGCAGGCATAGGAACAATAACCTTTTATGATGATGCAGCGGGCATTTTTGCAGGCCTCGGGCACGGGGTTTGCGATGTTGATACGGGAAAAATTATGCCGCTGTCAGACGGAGAAGCGGTTAAAGCAAAGGTGAACGGATTTTATAAAAGCTCTGCCGGAAATCCGGGTGAACTGTGCGGCGTTTTTTCGTCAGTCACTTTGGGCAAGCTTCTTTATAACGGCGACAGCGGTGTTTACGGAAGGCTCAATCAGCCGTCAAATGCAAAGCTTGTGCCCGTTGCACTTGAGAGTGAGGTTAAAACGGGCAAGGCACAGATTCTTGTGACCGTTGATGAAAACGGACCTCAGTATTATGATGTTGAAATAACCAAGCTGTATTCATCTGAAAACTATGCAACCCGAAATATGATAATCAAAGTAACCGATTCAAGGCTGCTTGAAAAAACGGGCGGTATACTTCAGGGCTTCAGCGGCAGTCCGATTATTCAGAATTCAATGCTTGTTGGTGCTGTGACCCACGTTTTTATTAACGATACCGTGCAGGGCTACGGAATTTTTGCCGAAACAATGCTTAAAACAGCAGACAGCCTCGCAGTTAAGGAGAAAGCGGCGGCGTAGTTTTATCTTATAAGGTCGAAAGAAAAGCTTTCTTATCGGAATGTGCGAAATAAAATTCCCAAAAAATGGTTGGTAATTATTGACAAATTTACCAATTTATGGTAATATATTCGTGAACTAAGGAAGACGGACTCAAAGGTCCGAAAAAAGCGGAGGTAAAAACCATGAGAAAAATTTTAAAAGTAATGCTGACCGAGGACGGGGGAGAAACCCTGCACGAGCTTGCGGGAATTCTTCGTTCCAAAAACTGTGAGATTTCAACCGTTGCCAAAGACGGCACGTTAATTATTGAAAAGCTTCAGCAGGGAGAAATTCCCGATGTTATTCTGATGGACGGATTTATGCCGAGGCTTGATGCTCTCGGAGTTCTCAGAGAGATGGACTCAATGAGATTTGAGAAAAGACCTATGGTTATGGTGCTTTCAAGCACCGATAATCAGCGTTTTGAAAGCGAGATTCTGGCAAGCGGGGCGGATTATTACTTTTTAAAGCCGTATAATCCCTCTATGCTTGCCGAAAGAATCGTTCAGTTTGCGAGTATTCACAACGCTTCGTCGCCTAACGGGGTTAAGGATCTGGACGTTGTTGTTTCGCAGATAATGCATCAGATAGGTGTGCCTGCTCATATCAGGGGCTATCAGTATCTTCGCGAAGCAATCATTCTTTCTGTTAAGGATAACGAGATGATAAGCTCTGTTACAAAAATACTTTATCCCACCGTTGCAAAAACCTTCAAAACAACTCCGTCAAGAGTTGAAAGAGCCATTCGCCACGCTATTGAGGTTGCGTGGGACAGAGGTGATGTTGATGTGCTCAGCTCATATTTCGGCTACACGATTCAGAATGAGAGAGGCAAACCCACAAACAGCGAGTTTATTGCAATGATAAGCGATAACCTTAAGCTTCAAATGAAAACGGTATAAAAAAGGCGGCAGAGAGCTGGACTCTCTGCCGCTGAATTTTATTTTTCTGCCTTCCATAAAAGCTTGCCGTTCTTTTGAATTTCACTCCAAAGCTTATCAAAATCTTCAATCAGGGAATCGCCATAAACCATATAGTAAATAGCTGTAACGCCTTGGATTGAGCCGTTTGGCTCAGTCTGAACTTCCCTGATATGATTTGAATATTTATCTTTAAAGTGTTTAGAGTAAATGCTCTCCTCAAGATAGAAGCATAAGATTTCTTCTGTTAAACCGTTTTCTGTTATTTCAAACTGAACACAGTTTACTTTGTGATAACTGTTTTCATTTCCTGTGTAATAGATTTCATTTGAATTGCCGGTTTCATAAACTCTTACAAGACCGTCATAATACTCAATCGGAGAGGTTCTGTTAATGATTTTTATTCCGCTGAACAAAGCACAAACAGTAAGCAAAACAGATAAAACAGCGGAAACTATTCTTTTTATTGTTATTTTCTTTTTTATTTTTTTGAAAATCTGAGACTTGGTTTTTTCTTCATCAATGTGTTTTGAAGAAAACTCGGATTTGATTTTAAGAGCTTCGTTTCGGCATTCTGCACATTCGTCAATATGCTCTTCAACAAGCTTTTTGCTTGCCTCGCTGCAAACATTGTCACAGTAAAGCGGCAATAAATCTCTTATTATTTCGCAATTATTTTTCATTGAGCTTTTCCTCCATTTTTAATTTTGCACGGTGATATGTAACTCTTGCCCAGCTTTCTGTTTTTCCGAAAAGCTCGGCAATTTTTGAAAAAGGAAGCTCACCGAAAACACGAAGAGAAAACACCTCTTTATAAGGCTCGGGCAGGCTGTGGAGCCGTTTGTGGAGCTCAAAAGCCATATCACTCTCGGCAACCTCATCTTCAAAAGAAAAACAAATCTCTTCCCGCGTATGCTCCGACCTGCGCTTTTCCTTTGCACAGTAAGAATAATAAGTATTCTTTGCTATCTGGCAGAGCCAGACGCTGATTTTGCATTCCCCTTTGAAGTTTTTTATGCTTTTCAGAGCCTTAAAAAATGTTTCCTGCGTAATTTCTTCGGCTATGTCGGGATTGCGTGAAAGTGCAAGAATGTATTTATAAACATCCTTCATATATAGGTTATAAATTTCTTCAAAATCATCCACACAATCACTTCCTTTCATTAATAAGACCGCCAAAACGGAGTTTTGTTACAAAAAAATGCCGTATCAAAACAGCAGGTGAATTGATACGGCGTTTTTCTTGTTATGCTAATTTAAAAATTGAAAGAATAAGACCCGTGAGAATGGGTGAAAGGTCAAATGCACCTGAGGGAACTTCAAAGAAGCTGTCATCGGGGTCAAATGTGATGTTATCAAAGTATGTATACTGAACTGAATTTGTCTGTGAATTTGTAACCTTGAGGAACTTAAGAGTTTCGCCCTCAAAATAGAATTTTGTTGTTACAAACTCTCTGTCATTATACTCTTCAACATAATATTTTTTGCCGTCAACTGTTTCTTCGTAGCTGTCGATATACTGGATGAATGCCTGCGTGAGATTTGCACCCTCTTTAACAAGAGTCCATATATCGGCATCCTTAAGCGGATTTTCTTCAAGCTTTACATAGAAGAAGGGAAGAGTGGGCGAATAAGCGTAAATTCCCTTGTCCGAAACAAGAACCTTAACCTTTAAAAAACCTGCACTGTATTCGTAAGCGATAGTTTCGCCCTTAACAGCGATGGTGTTGGTTATTGTTGCGGGAAGAAAACCGAAAAGCATTGTCTGACCCGAGCGAAGAGTTACCGAAAGCTCGGTTGCTGTTTCGATTTTGTCAAGAAGGGCATCAGCCTTCGGAGTATCAGCCGCAAAAGCATTTACCGAGAAAAGTGAAACGAGCATAATGATTGTTGCAAGAGCAACGCTTAAAAATCTTTTCATAGGAAAAACCTCCTTTTTTTACATAATAACATATTTTTATTTATTTTTCAACATTTAATCAAGAATAGCGGCGATAACCGAATTTGAAACAAGAAATCCTTTAACCGTAAGAGCAATTTTGTTTTCATCAACCGTTAACAGACCGTGCTTTTCAAGCTCTTTTGCTTTTGCAATAATACCGTCGGAAACAGGATGCCCGAAACGCTCATTATATTTTTTGAAATTCAGACCCTCCGAAAGTCTTAAATTCAGCATAACATATTCTTCTTCATATCCGCCCTCGCCGTCATCAACGGGCGAAATGCCTTCTATGAATTTTTCAATGCTTCTTTCATAATAAAATCTCTTGCCGTCAATAAACGAGTGTGCGGATGCACCGATACCGAGATATTCTTCGCAATGCCAATATTTGAGATTGTGTTTGCTCTCATAACCGGGAATTGAGAAATTTGAAATCTCATACTGATTAAATCCGTGCTTTGAAAGAGAAGAAACTGTCTGCAAATAAAAATCGCAGGTTTTATCCTCGTCGGGCAGGTCAAGAAGGTCTTTCTTTTTATAAAAAGGCGTTCCCTCTTCAATTTTAAGCATATATGCACTTATGTGTTTCGCACCCGAATTCCTGCAAAAAGCTATTGAATTTTCAAGGCTTTCCGCCGTCTGGTTCGGAATGCCGAGCATAAGGTCAAGCGAAATGTTGCTTATGCCCGCAGAAAGAATGCGGTTTATTGAGGTTTCAACCTCTTTGCAGCCGCTTTTTCTGCCGAGAGAAGCTCTTTCGCTGTTGTTTGCACTTTGCAGACCCATTGAAATTCTGTTAATTCCGCTTTCGGCAACCTTTTCAAAATCAAAAGCGGAGCTTTCTCTGCCCGTATCCGAAGGGTTGCATTCAAGCGTTGCCTCGCAATCGGGTGTGCGGTTTATATGCTTCATTATTTTTGCGATGTTATCGCTGCCGAGCTGCGACGGAGTGCCGCCGCCGAAATAAACCGTATCAAAAATATAATCGGTTTTGCCGATTTCACGGCAGAGTGCATCGGTATATTCCGTGATAATGCTTCCGCAGGGAGTAACGGAATAAAAATCGCAGTAGGGGCATTTGCCGTTGCAAAACGGAATGTGAAGATATAATCCTGTAGGTTTCATATTATCACCTGAAAAAAGGCGACCTCAAGGCCGCCCTTTAATTTAATGGGTTATAATGGGTGTGGGCAACGCCCACCCGAAATTACGAATTACGCATTGCGAATTACGAATTAAAAGCAACGCATTAATCGTTGTCGTCAAGCTTGAGAACCGCCATAAATGCTTCCTGCGGAACTTCAACAGTACCGAAGTGACGCATTCTCTTCTTGCCTTCCTTCTGCTTTTCAAGCAGCTTTTTCTTTCTTGTGATGTCACCGCCGTAGCATTTTGCAAGAACGTCTTTTCGCATAGCTTTAACGGTTTCTCTGGCGATAATCTTGCCGCCTATACCAATCTGAATGGGAATTTCAAACATCTGGCGGGGGATATGCTCCTTAAGCTTTTCGGCAATTTTTCTTGCCTTTGAATATGCTTTTTCGGAGTGAATTATAAATGAAAGTGCATCAACAATATCGCCGTTGAGAAGCACATCGAGCTTAACAAGATTTGATTTTCTGTAATCTGAAATCTCATAGTCAAATGAAGCGTAGCCCCTTGTTCTTGATTTGAGTGAATCAAAGAAATCGTAAATGATTTCGTTAAGAGGAAGCTCATAATGAATATCAACACGCTCGGGCGTTATATAGTCCATATTAACAAATACGCCTCGTCTGTCCTGACAGAGGTCCATAATCGTGCCCACATATTCCGTGGGAGCATAAATATGTGCATTTGTGAAAGGCTCTTCGCAGGAAGCAATGGTTGCGGGGTCGGGGTAGTGAGTGGGGTTATCAATTTCAACCATCGAGCCGTCGGTGAGATTGATTTTATAAATAACGCTCGGAATTGTTGTTACAAGGTCGAGGTCATATTCTCTTTCAAGTCTTTCCTGAATAATTTCAAGATGCAAAAGACCGAGGAAGCCGCAGCGGAAGCCGAAGCCGAGAGCACCCGAGGTTTCGGGCTCATAGGTGAGGGCGGCATCGTTAAGCTGAAGCTTTTCAAGTGCGTCACGAAGATTTTCGTAGTCTGCACCGTCTGCGGGATAAACGCCGCAGTAAACCATCGGGTTAACCTTTCTGTAGCCGGGGAGGGGCTCGGAGGCGGGATTTTCAACCGTTGTTACGGTGTCGCCCACTCTTGCATCGCCAACGGTTTTGATTGATGCCGTGATATATCCAACCTCGCCTGCGGTAAGCTCCTTGCAGGGCTCGGGAAGAGTTGCACGCATATAGCCCGTTTCAACAACGGTGAATTCAGCACCCGTTGCCATCATTCTCAAGGTGTCGCCGGGCTTTATTTTGCCTTCTTTGACTCTTACATAAACTATAACACCCTTGTAGCTGTCATAAACCGAGTCAAAAATCAATGCACGGCAGGGGAGCGTATCGTCTGCTTTGGGTGCAGGGATTTTTGCAACAATGTGTTCAAGCACCTGCTCAACATTCTGACCCGTTTTTGCCGAAACTCTGGGAGCATCGGAGCAGTCAAGACCTATAACATCCTCAACCTCTGCCGAAACTCTGTCGGGGTCTGCGGAGGGCAGGTCTATTTTATTGATAACTGGCACAAGCTCAAGGTCGTGGTCAAGTGCAAGGTAGGTGTTTGCAAGGGTCTGGGCCTCAACGCCCTGAGAAGCATCAACTATCAGAACAGCACCCTCGCAGGCCGCAAGTGAACGGGAAACCTCATAGTTAAAGTCAACGTGACCCGGGGTGTCAATGAGGTTGAGCACATATTCCTTGCCGTCTGCGGCGGTATAGTCAAGCTTAACGGCGTGAGCCTTTATTGTTATGCCTCTTTCACGCTCAAGATCCATCTTGTCAAGAAGCTGTGCGGTCATATCACGCAGGGCAACCGATTTGGTTTTTTCAAGCAGTCTGTCTGCAAGAGTGGATTTGCCGTGGTCTATATGAGCGATAATACAAAAATTTCTGATGTTTTCTTTTGAAACTGCCATAGGTTCTCCTAAAAAGTAGAATTAAATATTATTAAGTTCTTCAAGCTTGCGGTTAACGGAACCCTGTCCTATCCACATATCTTCCCACTTGTGGCCCGCAATCTCTTCAAGACGCTTTTTATCGCTGCCCGAAATCTGGCAGCTGCCCGTTTCGTGCTTCTCCTTGATAACAGCCTGAATGATTTCGTGGTCACGCTTTTTCATTTTGAAGGTGAAAAGAAGAACAAGAGAGAGAATTGCAAAAATGGCGGGAAGCCAGCTTACGATAAGTCTGATGCCGAATTCTGCCGTATTTGTGAGTGAAGCATAATCGGGGTTCGTTGTGTCATATCCGAAGAAATACATCGAATACCCGAGAATGCCCGTAACAAAGCTGTTGATTGTTTTTCTTACGAACGAATAGAAGGTTGTTATAACGCCCTCACGTCTTCTTCCCGTGATGAGCTCGTCAACGTCGGTAACGTCGGGCTGGATGTTGTTGATAACAAAGCCGGGGCCCGAGAAGCCGAAATTATAAAGAATGGTTGCAATGTAAATGATGAAAACGGGAGTTTTGGGAGTTACAAAGCCGTTAATGAGAAGACCTGCAATCATAAGCGGAGCCATTATAAAGCCGCAGGTACGTTTGTCCATATAACGGACAAGGAAATAGTTGAAGGGACCGCCTGCGATTTCTGCAGCACCGCCAACGGTGTTGAGAACGCTGAAATGGCTGTATTTATCGGCTATGCTTCGGATAAAGAACTGGTCTGAATAGCTGTAAAAGCTCTTTGAGAAGCCATAGAACATATTGATAAGGAAATACTGTCTGAATGCCTTGTTTTTGAAAACCTGAATATATTCCCTTATAAAATACATAAAGTCAATGGGCGGATTCTTAAGGTCAAGTGAACTCTTTTCTTTTGTTGTGAAGAAAGTAACAAGCGGTGCCCAGCAGAAATAAACAACAAACACGATGCCGCACATCAGGTATTTGCCTCTGTCATCGGGTGTGGGGTTGTTCATATTTGTTCCGCCGAGAACAATACTCATAAAAATGAACGAGGGGAACATACCGAACATATTGAATATGTATTCAACGATTTTATACTGTGTTCTTTCAAAATATTTCGGGGCAACAGCGGGAAGCATAGCAATATGGGGAATGTTTATCATTGTGTAGCCCGTGCTGTATATGAGCGATGCTATAAGATAATAAATGAACAAAGCTGTCATATTGCCCGTGCCGGATATTCCAAATGAATACCATTTCATAAAATAACCGATAAGAAGAATGGGCAAGCCCGCAATAAGCCAGACTCTGTGCTTACCGAAGCGGGATTTTGTTCTGTCGGTGATAAAGCCCATTGCAAGGTCGGTTATCGCATCGAAAACGCCGCCTATGGTGCTTATTGTGCCCGTTAATCTTGTGTCCATTCCTTCAACGAAGTTAAGGAACTGCTGGTGATACATACCGATTGGGTTGGTAACACCGCCGGTTGTTATGCAGGCTGTGTTGTAGCCTATAATGGGGCGTATATATTCCCAGGTATTGCCTTCAATACCAACCGCATCTTTGATTTTATTTCCGATTCCCAAAAATACTTCCTCCTTTTTAAGATATATACTATAATATAATACCAAATAATATTTAATAGGTCAAGATGTTTGTTGACGGTATTCCGATAATATGTTATATTCACCTTAAGGTGATTTTTCTATGATTATTTTTGTTGCGATGCTTGTTATTATGTGCCTTTGGGGCATAAGAATAAGCCCGAAAAACGGCTTTGAAGACTATATGTCACCGCAAAAAACGGGCTCGATAAAGGGTATATTTGTTGTTACCGTTTTTCTGTCACACATCAGGCAGTATGTAACTCTTGATAATTCCGCAATGAACGCACCGTACAGAGGGCTTATGGCTTTTCTGGGTCAGCTTATGGTTGTTGCATTCCTTTTTTATTCGGGCTACGGCGTTGCACTCGGCTTGAAAAATAAAGATAATTACGCAAAAACCCTGTCAACCAAAAGAGCTTTGAAGATACTTTTGCATTTCGATATTGCCGTGCTTATTTTTTACATAACGGGTCTTGCACTCGGCAAAAACCACAGCATTGAAAAGCTTCTGCTTTCGCTCGTAGGCTTTGACAGCATAGGCAACAGCGTGTGGTTCATATTTGATATTATAATTCTTTATCTTCTCACGTTTGCCGTTTTTACTTTTGCAAAGAAAAGTATGATTATCGGCACGGCGGTAATGACGGCTCTTTCTTTTGCGGCAGTACTGATTATCAAAGAATTCAAGGGGACAGAATATTGGTGGTATGACACAATTATGTGTTATCCACTCGGTATGTGGTATGCACTTGCAAAGCCTCATATTGATAAAAAGATTTTACCCTCTTTTTGGAAATGGCTGGCTTCGCTTTCGGTAACGCTTGCGGTGTTTATTCTGCTTCGCAATGCATATGCGGCCTCGGGAAATAACAGATGGTATTTTATTGCCGAAGCTGTTGTTTTTGCATTGCTGATTGTTTTTGTTTCAATGCGAATAAGCATCAACAATAAGGTTTTGCAATGGTTCGGCAAAAGAGTTTTCGGAATTTATATTCTTCAGAGAATTCCGATGATGATACTCTCTCATTTCGGTGCAAATGAAAATCCCGTGCTCTTCACCGCCGCCAGCTTTGCACTCACAATAGTCTTTGCAGAGATTTTTGAAAAAGCAATGGATAAATTTGATATATTATTAAATCTGAATAAGAAAAGATAAAATGTGTTTTTATGCGGCGGAATTTTTCCGCCGTTTTTCTGTTCACAGGAAAATAATCACATTTTAACAAAGTGTTTACAATTAAATTATTGACAAACGGGGATAAATTGGGTATAGTAATAACTGTAGTTAGCACTCAAAGCTTTCGAGTGCTAAAATTAGCACTCTGAGAAAAAAGGCAGGTGTGAAAGGTGTCGGAACTCAGCGAAAGAAAAAAGCATATACTTGCCTCGGTTGTTGAGCAGTATATCAAAACGGGCGAGCCCGTCGGCTCAAAGGAGCTTATCGCTTTAACCGGAATGTCGGTTTCATCGGCAACGGTGCGAAACGAAATGAGTGAGCTTTCTGCACTCGGATACCTTGAGCAGCCTCATACCTCGGCGGGCAGAGTGCCTTCGCAGAAGGGCTACAGATATTATGTTGATAATCTTATGAAGCCCCGCGAAATTGATGAGCTTAACCGCAGACTGATTGATGCGGGAATTTCAACTGCCGTAGGCGACCCCGAAAAAATTATTGTTCAGGCGGGCGAGATTCTTGCCGACTTAACAAAATGTGCCTGCGTTTCAAGCACGCCCGGCGGCGATTCGGTAACGATTTCAAAAATTGAGCTTGTACCCGTCGGAATACATTCGGCAATGCTTGTGCTGCTTACTTCAAACGGTATTCTAAAAAGCAGACTGTGCAGGCTTGACTGCAAGCTGAATGCAAAGATATATGAGGAATTCTACAATATAGTAAAATCATATATTATCGGTAAGCCCGCAAGTGAAATAAATGTTATTTCAATGCAGACGGTTGCGGCATCTGTTGATGCGGATGCTTTTGCAATGCTTCCTCTTATGGCGGCGGTTTGTGAGCTTGCAAGAAGCACGGCAGATTCAAGAATAATGATTGGCGGCAGTTCAAATCTTTTTGCTCATAAGGGCTACGGAAGCGACGCTGTTGAGCTTCTGGATTTCTTCAGCAAAAAAGAACCGCTTTCGGCACTTATCAGCGAGGGCAAAGACCCGCTGAATGTTAAAATAGGCAAAGAGAATATTTACCGCCAGCTTGAAAATTCGAGCGTTATTGTTGCAAAATATTCCGTTCAGGGAACAGATGCGGGCACGATAGGCGTTATCGGCCCCACCAGAATGGATTATGAAAATATAATTCCCGGCATAAAATACCTTACCGACCTTGTCGGCAGAATGATAACTCAGGCTCTTGAGGAATAGAAAGGAATCAGAGATGAAAAAGGATAAAGAAACAGCGGCAGCTCCCGAAGAGGAAATCAAAACCGATGCTCCCGAGCAGGAGAGCAAAGAGGAGCAGCTTGAAAAAGCACTCAACGAAAAGAACGACCAGTTTTTAAGAATCTGTGCGGAATACGATAATTTCCGCAGGCGTTCACAGAAAGAAAAGCAGGATATTTACTCTTCCTCGCAGGCAGATGTATATAAAGAGCTTCTTCCTGTTCTGGATAATTTTGACAGAGCAGCAAACAATAGTGATGCCAATCTTGAGGATTATAAAAAGGGCATTGAGCTTATCTTCAATCAGTTCAAAGAAATTCTCACCAAAAACGGTGTTGAAAGCTTCGGCGAAATCGGCGATGCATTTGACCCCAACATTCACAATGCGGTAATGAGCGTTCAGGATGACACTCTCGGCGAAAATGTTATCGCAGATGTATTTTCAAAAGGCTATAAGCTTGGCGACAGAATAATCAGAGAAGCTGTTGTCAAGGTTGCAAATTCATAAATTAATTCTTTTCAATATAGGAGGAAACAAACAATGGCAAAGATTATAGGTATTGACCTTGGTACAACAAACTCGTGTGTAGCAGTTATCGAAGGCGGCGAGCCCGTAGTTATCGCTAACGCAGAAGGCGCAAGAACAACTCCTTCAGTTGTTGCTTTCGGCAAAAACGGCGAAAGAATGGTTGGTCAGGTTGCAAAAAGACAGGCTATCACAAACCCCGATAGAACCGTTGCTTCAATCAAAAGACAGATGGGCACCGATTATAAGGTAGCAATCGACGATAAGAAGTATACACCGCAGGAAATCTCCGCTATGATTCTTCAGAAGCTTAAGGCTGATGCAGAAGCATACCTCGGCGATAAGGTAACAGAAGCTGTTATCACCGTTCCCGCATATTTCACCGACTCACAGCGTCAGGCAACAAAGGACGCAGGTAAAATCGCAGGTCTTGAAGTAAAGAGAATTATCAACGAGCCCACAGCAGCAGCTCTTGCTTACGGCATTGATAAAGAAACAGACCAGAAGGTTATGGTTTATGACCTCGGCGGCGGCACATTCGACGTTTCAATTATCGAAATGGGTGACGGCGTTCAGGAGGTTCTTGCAACAGCAGGTAACAACCGTCTCGGCGGTGACGATTTTGACCAGAGAATTATTGATTGGCTTGCAGACGGCTTCAAGGCAGATCAGGGCATCGATCTTCGCGGCGACAAAATGGCTATGCAGCGTCTTAAGGAAGCTGCAGAAAAAGCAAAGATTGAGCTTTCGGGTGTTACAACCTCAAACATCAGCCTTCCCTTCATTACTGCTGATGCAACAGGTCCCAAGCATCTTGAAATGACTCTCACAAGAGCAAAGTTCAATGAACTCACAAACGACCTTGTTGAAGCAACAATGGGTCCCGTTCGTCAGGCAATGAGCGACTCGGGTCTTAAGCCCTCAGAAATCCACAAGGTTCTTATGGTTGGCGGTTCTTCAAGAATTCCCGCCGTTCAGGAAGCAATCAAGAAGTTTATGGGCACAGAGCCCTTCAAGGGCATCAACCCCGATGAGTGCGTAGCTATGGGTGCTGCTCTTCAGGCAGGCGTTCTCGGCGGCGAAGTAACAGGTCTTCTTCTTCTTGACGTTACTCCTCTTTCACTCGGTATCGAAACAATGGGCGGTATCAACACAAAGATTATTGACAGAAACACAACTATCCCCGTTAAGAAGAGCCAGATTTTCTCAACAGCAGCAGATAACCAGCCTTCAGTTGAGGTTCACGTTCTTCAGGGCGAAAGAGAATTTGCAAAGGATAACAAAACTCTCGGTATCTTCCATCTTGACGGCATTCTTCCCGCACGCAGAGGCGTTCCTCAGATTGAAGTAACATTTGATATTGATGCCAACGGTATCGTTCACGTTTCCGCAAAGGACCTCGGCACACAGAAGGAGCAGTCAATCTCAATCACCTCATCAACCAATATGTCAAAAGAGGATATTGAAAAGGCTGTTGCAGATGCAGAGCGTTTTGCTCAGGAAGATAAGCAGCGCCGTGAGGATGTTGACACAAGAAACGCTGCTGACCAGATGGTTTACCAGTGCGAAAAGCTTCTCAGCGAAGAGGGCGATAAGTTCAGCGATGACGAAAAGGCAGCACTCAACGAAAAGGTTGATGCACTCAAGGAAGCTCTCAAGGGCGAGGATATGAACCTTATCAAGTCAAAGCAGGAAGAGCTTACCCAGAAATTCTATGAGGTTTCCGAAAAGCTTTATAAGGCAGCTCAGGAAGCAGCTCAGGAAGCAGCTCAGGCTCAGGGCGAGCAGGCACCCGGTGCAGAATACACAGAAGCAAACTACACCGATGCTGACGATAACAACCAGTAATTTTTCTTTCAGATAAAAAGGAGTATTTTCCGTGGCAGATAAGCGAGATTATTATGAGGTGCTCGGCGTTCAGAAGGGTGCTTCGGATGATGAAATCAAAAAAGCATACAGAAAAAAAGCCAAGCAGTATCATCCGGATTTGAATCCGGATAATGCTGAGGCGGAAGCAAAGTTCAAAGAGGTAAACGAGGCTTATGAGGTGCTTTCCGACGGCGATAAAAAAGCACGCTATGACCAGTTCGGCCACGCAGGCGTTGACCCGAATTACGGTGCGGGCGGCGGTGGCTTCGGCGGCGGTTTCGGAGGCGGCGGTTTCGATTTTGACCTCGGCGATATTTTCGGTTCGTTCTTCGGCGGCGGTTTCGGAGGCGGCAGACAGTCTAACCCCAACGGCCCCAGAAGAGGCGAGGATGTTCAGGCAAGAGTTACCATATCCTTCGAGAATGCGGCAAAGGGCTGCAAGCGTACGGTTGAAATCAACCGTGTTGACACTTGCTCGGAGTGCCACGGCTCCGGTGCAAAGGCGGGCTCTTCGCCCAAAACCTGCCCCGATTGCGGCGGCAGAGGATATGTTAATGTTCAGCAAAGAACGGCTTTCGGCGTTATTTCGTCGCAGAAATCCTGCCCGAAATGTCAGGGCAAGGGCAGCGTGATTGAAAATCCCTGCCAGAAATGCCGCGGCACGGGCAGAGTTTCAAACAAAGCAACCGTTGAGGTTAACATACCCGCAGGTATTGATGACAGACAGGTGTTCAATATAAGCGGTGCGGGCAACGCAGGTGTAAACGGCGGCCCCAAGGGCGATTTAAAGGTTGCTGTTTTTGTAAGACCTCATCCTCATTTTGAGCGTGACGGTTATAATGTGTGGCTTGAGCAGCATATCAGCTTCACTCAGGCAGCACTCGGCGATAATCTGAGAATTCCCACTCTTGACGGCGATGTTAAGTTTGATTTGCCCGCAGGCACACAGTCGGGTGCCGTATTCAGCCTTAAAGGCAAGGGCATTCAGATTCTTAACGGCAGAGGCAGAGGCGACCAGCTTGTGCGTATTATTGTTGATACGCCCAAGAATCTCACCCAGAAGCAGAGAGATTTGCTTGCCGAGCTTGAAAAAGAGCTCGGAGTGAAGAGGGGGGCACCCATCGGCTCAAACCAGAAAAAGACCAGCTTTTTTGATAAATTTAAAAACGATTAAATAATAAAAGCCGTGCTGTTGATTTAACGGCACGGCTTTTCGGGAGTAAATATGAAAATTGACGGAATAGTTTTTGACCTTGACGGCACTCTGATTGATACGCTTGAAGATTTGAAGGACAGCGTGAATTTTGCACTTGCAAAATTCAATTTTCCCGCAAGAAGCCTTGATGAAATCCGTTCTTTTGTGGGTAACGGAGTTAAAAGACTCGTTTATCTCAGCGTGCCCGAAGGTACAAGTGAAGAAACAAGCGAAGAATGCCTCAATATTTTCAAAGAACATTATAAAGGCAATTCACGCAACAAAACTGCACCCTATGCAGGCATAAACGAAATGCTTGAAAAGGTTAATGAAAACGGATATAAAACTGCGGTTGTAACCAATAAAATTCAGGATGCCGCTATTGAAATCATACGCAGCTTTTTCGGTGATAGGATTGATGTTATCATCGGTCAGGTTGACGGTGTGGCACAAAAGCCCGAGCCCGACGGCGTTTGGCTTGCCCTTGAAAAGCTCGGTGTTTCAAAGGAAAATGCCGTTTATGTGGGAGATTCCGAGGTTGACTGTATGACTGCTCATAACGCAGGAATACCCTGCATCGGAGTAACCTGGGGCTTCCGTGACCGCAGCGTGCTTGAAGAGCACAAAGCGGAGTTTATAATCGGTAAGCCTGAGGAAATTTTTGAAGTATTGACAAAACACGACTAATATTATATAATAAACCGTCAATAGAATATGTCCTTATTAAGAGAGGCAGAGGGACAGGCCCTTTGAAGCCCGGCAACCTGTGTTATGCAAGGTGCTAAATCCTGCGGCGTAAAGCCGGAAAATAAGGTGTTTTCGCCCGCTGAAGACTCCTTCAAGCGGGCTTTTTTCGGGACTTTTGTTGATAATACAAAATTAAGAGGTAAAGGATATGGCAAACTATTTATTCACATCGGAATCCGTAACCGGCGGACATCCCGATAAAATCTGTGACCAGATTTCTGATGCAGTGCTTGATGCTATTCTTGCTCAGGACCCTATGGGCAGAGTTGCTTGCGAAACCTGCTGCACAACCGGTATGGTGCTTGTAATGGGTGAAATCACAACCACTGCAGAGATTGATATTCCCAAAATTGCAAGGGAAGTTATCGATGATATAGGTTATAATAATGCTGAGTACGGCTTTGATTGCAACACCTGTGCGGTTATGACTGCTCTTGACAAACAGTCGGGCGATATTGCAATGGGTGTTGACAGACTCGGTGCGGGCGACCAGGGTATGATGTTCGGCTTTGCCTGCGATGAAACCCCCGAGCTTATGCCCCTTCCCATCTCGCTCGCTCATAAGCTTTGTGCAAAGCTTACCGAAGTGAGAAAGAACGGCACTCTCGGTTATTTAAGACCCGACGGCAAGAGCCAGGTTACGGTTGAATATGATGAAAACCACAGACCCGTAAGAATTGATACCGTTGTTATTTCATCGCAGCACGCTGCTGATGTTACTCTTGAACAAATCAGAGCTGATATTGTTGAGAAGGTTATCAAAACAACTCTTCCCTCAGATATGCTTGATGAAAACACAAAATATCATATCAATCCCACCGGCAGATTTGTAACCGGCGGCCCTCAGGGCGACAGCGGTCTCACCGGCAGAAAGATTATTGTTGATACATACGGCGGATATGCCCGTCACGGCGGCGGTGCTTTCAGCGGCAAAGACCCCACAAAGGTTGACCGTTCAGCTGCATATGCAGCCCGTTATGTTTCAAAGAATATTGTTGCGGCAGGTCTTGCTTCAAAGTGTGAGGTTGAGCTTGCTTATGCAATCGGTGTTGAACAGCCTGTATCTGTTTTTGTTGATACCTTCGGCACCGGCAAAATTGCCGATACAGAGATTTCGTCAATAGTTAACGAGCTGTTTGACCTCAGCCCTGCCGGCATCATAAAAGCTCTTGACCTGAGAAGACCTATCTACAGACAGGTTGCGGCTCTCGGTCATATCGGCAGATCGGATATTGACCTTCCGTGGGAGAAAACAGACAGAGTTGAGGATATTAAAAAAGCGGCAAAAATCTAAATTAAAGGAAGATTTTTATGAAGCTTTCACTTGTTGTTCCGTGCTATAATGAGGAACAGAATGTATCTTTGTTTTATAATGCCGTAAAAAACGATTTTTCATCGGCTGATTTTGATTATGAAATTGTTTTTGTTAATGACGGCAGCAAGGATGCAACCTTTAAAGAGCTGCAAAAGCTCTGTGCAGGCGATATTCCCGTAAAGATAGTTAATTTTTCAAGAAATTTCGGCAAAGAATCGGCAATGTATGCGGGCCTTAAAGAGAGTGAGGGCGATTATGTAACAATAATCGATGCTGACCTTCAGCAAAGACCTTCAATAGCTCTCGATATGGTTAAAATGCTTGATAACGAGCCTGAATATGACTGTGTAGCGGCTTATCAGGAAGAGAGAAAAGAAAGCAAGCTGCTTGTTTTCTTCAAGAACAGCTTTTATAAGCTTATCAATAAGTTTGCAGATACCGAATTTGTTCAGGGTGCAAGCGATTTCAGAACCTTCCGCAGACCTATGGTTGAAGCCATTCTTTCAATGGATGAATATTTCCGCTTTTCAAAGGGACTTTTTTCCTGGGTAGGCTTTAACACAAAGTTTATTCCCTATGAGGTTGAAGAAAGAGCAACGGGCACCTCAAAATGGTCGTTCAAAAAGCTTTTCAAATACGCTATGGACGGAATTTTTGCCTTCACAACAGCACCCTTGAGAATTGCAACCGTGGTGGGCCTTGCGGCTTCATTCTTATCAATGGTTTATCTTGTGGTGGTTGTTATCCAGAAGCTCTTTTTTGGAATTCCAGTTGCGGGATATGCAACAATAGTTGCACTCATTCTTTTGCTTGGCGGCATTCAGCTTCTTGCACTCGGCATAATCGGCGAATACATTGCAAGAACCTATATTCAGACCAAAAACCGCCCGATTTATATTGCAAAGAATGTTATCAAAAATCATAAATATGATAAATAAACAAAACGGCAGAGATTAGCGTGATACTCCAAGCGGAGTATCACGCAACTCTATTCGCCTACGGCGAGTTATATTGCTTCGCAGTGATATTATGCTACGCATAGTGATATTGTCCTGCGGACAGTTTATGGCGAATAGAATATCGCGAAACCTATAGGTTTCATATCACTTTCGCAAAGCGAAAATATCACGCTGACGATAGTCAGCATATCACTTAACAGAGAAAAAGAAAGAGAAGACTCGTTAATATACGAATCTTCTCTTTTCTGTTTGTTAGTGGGTTTGGGCTACTGCCCAAGTGAATTTGTACATACAAATGCGATGCCGGTTCTTAACGGAAAATGAGTACACCTTTAAATTCTCCGTTAAGAACAACACCGTTTTCGGTCTCTGCCGTTTTGTTCGCCTGAATATTAAAATGAGAAAAACAACAGATGCAAAAGTATGCACAAAAACCGTGCCTGAACCAAAAATTCAGACACGGTTTATTTTAATTATCTTCCGTATTCATCAATGCGTTTCCAGTTGATTTCAACGACCTCTGCATCGCCGTTTGCTTCGTCACGTAAACGCTCAAATTCTTCTTTGGTGATTTTTTCTTCAATATATTCACCTTTATCGTTTATATATATTTTTTTATAGAATCTGTTTCCGTCTATATCACCTGTGTAAGAAATTGCATATTTAAACATAAGACTTCCGTTTACGAATTGTGAGAACAAATAACTGGGACTGTTCTCGGTTCCTGCTTTTGTTCTTAAAGCTCCGTTACTTAAAATTGAACGTTCTAAAACAGACTCGCTTTTCCACCAATTAGACAAGTCTTGCTCTATAAGCTCACCATTTTTAAGCGTATAAATGCTGTTGAACATTATTTCTTTGGGAGGATTAGGGTCTTCAATATCACCTCCGACCCTTTTCCAGTTTCCAAGTATTAACTCTTCAACACCATTGCCGTCTATGTCATAAATAAAATAATAGCAATCACGGGAATGTTTATCAAACTCGCCAAAATATTCAGCCCCGCTGTCTTTTTGTGCCTCGTAAATATCATCATACCGATCTTTTATAAATATTGAGTATGGATCATCAGGATTTGTTGGTATTTCAACAGTTGTAGGTTCAAGTTGTATTGATTCAGTTAATATTGTTGTAGCGTTTGTGGAAGTATGCGGAAGTTCCGTTGTAGTGTTCTGCATAAAACTTTCATTATCCTTGCCATCGCTTTTTTGACACGAAACAAGAAAAATAAACATTATACATAGAAATAAAGCTACCGATTTTTTCATATTATTACTCCTATCTTGTAATTACTGTAGATGAATATATCCCACCATTTACACTTTCGCCCTCAAAGGTAGAAAACCACAGGTAGTTATCATTGGTGGATTCGGAGCGAAAACCAACAGACTCAATTTCAAAATATTGATTTGGTGTATATTCCTTGTTTATGTTATATGAATAATTATATCCTATAGTTCCGCTTGTATTTTTTACATTAGAATACACATAAACATTGTTCTTGTTCTTTTTTTCTGCAACAACTTCATTGTTGCCAATATCTTCGGAACTTATATAGAAATAAGCAAGGTAAAGATTGTCATTTGAACGTTCATAGTGTATTCCTTGTGCAGTGACTTCGGGTGTATTACTACCACCAAGGGTAACTTTGGGAGATGGTGCAACACTCCATATGGTAGTGTTGTCGGTAAGATTGCTGGGGATCGTTGCTTCGTAAAAATAATCATCGCTTTTAAGCAAAAATGTGGCAGAGTTGGTACAATCCGCTGAAGTAACTGTTATTCCGGCGATTTGAATGCCGAAAGGTATAGGATAACTGGCGACTTTCCAATACTGTCCGGATTCGTTAAATCCAAGTTTTACAATAGAATTTTCTGCTACAGAAGAATAAGCCATTACAAAAATATAAGGCACAATTTCTCCGTTTTCATTAAACCGCACAATTGCAGCATCATTAGCGTGTAATAATGATAAGTCTAGGTTAGGGGTTGAATTAGTTTCTGATGTTACGGGGTGCATTTGAATACGTTCGCCTGTGCTTATCCTATAACGATATAACCTATGTTCTTCACTTCCATTTACTGTTCGTACTTCAAAAGAAAAACAGTCATTAGAGTCTATAGCCATTCCCTGTTGGGCGTATCTGCCATTTGTATCACCCGGATTTAGATTTTCAAGATCTTTTTGTTTATACCACGATTGCATATTAATGTTGCTCTTCCATAGATAAATATAGAGATTGGTGCCTACAGGGTTAGCGTAATAGTATCCGCCGCTTTCGCCATATAATGTTACCAACATTTTTTCGTTTGTAGTTCCGACTTTTCTGTCAAGAATTGTGCATTTGTTATGACTGCACTTGAAATTATTACACCAAACTTGGGTTATGCCCATTTTGTTTATAGTTTTTCCGTTTTGGGTAAACCTCGTAATAACCGTAACGTGAATAACATCAATTTTGCCGCTGCTGTTTGCGGTTATGTATGCCGTGCCCTCGGCAACGGGGTTAATTGTTACCGTTCTGCCTGAATAAGAGGAGCTGTTGTTGACCTTTGCTATGTTTGCATCGCTTGTTGTCCATGTTGCGGAACCGCTGTTTATAAGTGCAAGAGATATGGTTTGAGTTGTATACATATCCCAATGCCTGCGGGTGTCCGAGAATGTTCCGTCTTTGCAGATTGTAATTTCTCCGTTGGTTTTGTCATATAGATTGCCTGCCCAAAGGAAATATTTGCCGGTTTCACCCTGCACGCTTCCCAGAATATAGCCGCCCGATGTGCCGTAAAGATTAAGCAGTGTTCCGGGTGAAACAACGCCTGCCTGGCGGTCATCATGGCAGTTTGATTCCGTGCTCTTATATTGGCTTACCCAGCTTTTTGCCAAGCCCGGTCTGGTCGATGAATACGGGGTGTAAACAGTTACATGAACTGTGTTATAAACCTGAATCGTATCGCCGTTTTTAGCTGAAACGGTAATTGTTGTTGAGCCGTTTTTGTGTCCTGTTACTCTGCCGTAAATATCAACGGTTGCAACGCTTGTGTCGCTGCTTTGCCAGTTGAGAAGCGAGCTTATATCGGCTTCATTTCCTATATAATTACCGTTGGCATCGCATTTATAAACGTCAAAATTAACGCCGAATTCCGTTGAAAGCTTTACAGGCCAGTGGCGGGGCTTATCGCTCCATGTTGTATTAGGCGAAATTGCAACCCGATATACCGCATCAAGGGTCATTACCGATGCATCAATCTCTTCGGGTATTTCTTCAACAACATTGATTTCGCTTGAAGCGGAAAACGTTCCGTCGGGCGTTGAAACAGTTATAACTGCCGTTCCCAACTCACGGGAATATACCAGTCCGTTATAACCTACAGCGGCAACAGATTCGTCGCTGCTGCTCCATATTAAATCTGAATATTTATCATTTTCATTATAAATTAAATCCGAATCTGTATCAAGACTAATATTTAAATCTTCTGTTACATTTTCGTAAACCGCTTCGATTTTATCAGCAGAAATTTCGGTTGTTGGTTGTTCTGTTACCGCTTCTGTTAAATACTCGGTTGGTTCTTCCGTTGGGGTCTCGGTCTGAAGTTCTGTTGTTTCTTCTGTAACATCAGAAAACTCCGTTTGAGATTCAGTTACTTCTTCCTGCAAAGCTGTTGTTTCTTCCGCCGCCTCGGTTGTTTCTTCGGGCACTTCGGTTAATTTTTTGCTTGTTTCGTATTCGGTTATCAAAACCTCGGTTTGTTCCTCTTCAATAAACTCTGTGCGAAGAGGGGGTTCGGGCGGTGAGGTTAAAAAGCTTACTTCAAGCTGAAGGGTGTCATTCGGCAAAACATAAGCTTTTTCGGGTGTAAGAGTGAGACCGAAAATCTTTTCGCTGACGGGGGATATTTCCGTTGTGTCTGATATGGTGGTTTCGTCAAGGTTAATTACTTCCTGCGGCTGTTCCGTGCTTTCGGAAATAATAACCTCGGTTTCGGTTGTTAATTCCGATGAATCAACTGCGAATACATTTGTTGTTGCATAAAGTAACATAATAACCGCAATAACAAGGGTGGAGAATTTTTTTGCTGTTTTCAATTTTACTCACCTTTTTTCGTCATATTTCTTCAGGCTTTTTATGCCTTCAAAACATATATGACGAAAATTGCAGATTGTTACGCAAAAATTTTGTGTTTTTCAAAAAAATCGTATTCTTACACAAAAAGTATTGACAAAAATTGTGCATATCGGCAACAAAGTCTTTTTCTTTAGATTATATAATAAGTTGTTTTTGCATCAAGAACAATATTGCTAATAAATAATTACGGCACAGCCGAAGCTGTGCCGTAATGTTATGCACTTATATCAATTCAATATCCGCATAAACTGCGTGATGGTCTGAATAGAATTCGCCGTCAACAAGCTTGTTGATAACCTTGAAATTGAGAGGCTTGACCGTTGCTTTGTCAACAAAAACAAAGTCGATGATTTCTCTGATTTCTTCGGGTCTGAAGCCGTGATATGTATAGCAATCATCGGTATCGGGAGCCATTTTTCTGGAGTCGCCCATATTATCGCTGACCATAACATTGTAGCATTCCGAATCCTGGAAAACATTGAAGTCACCCGTGCAAACAACGGGAATTCCGCCGAATGAGGCAGCCTTTTCCTGAATCATTTTAACGCCGTTAATCTGTGCTTTTGAACCAATGTGGTCAAGATGGGTGTTGAAATGGATATAGGATTTTCCGCTTTCCTTATGGGTAAGCTTAACATATGTTGCGTTTCTTATGCAGGCGGCATCCCAGCCCTTTGAGGGCTTATCGGGAGTTTCGGAAAGCCAGAAATTTCCGCTTTCGCTTGCGGTGAATTCATCTTTAAGATAGAAAACAGCCGAAAATTCGCCGTCTTTATCGCCGTCATCTCTGCCAACACCAACATAATTATATTCGGGCAGGTTTTCGCAAAGTGCCTGCATCCATTCCCAATGAGCTTCCTGAACACCGAATGAAGAGGGCTTATATTCCTTGATAATGCTGCAAACAAGGGGCACTCGGTTTTCCCACCATCTGTGGTTCTTGCCCGCACAGAGAACATTGAACGAAAGAATTCTGAACATTATTTTTTACCTCCGTTAAAAAGAGTCATCTCCACGGTAACGGGAAAATGGTCCGATGCAAGAATATGGTCGATGAAGCCCGAATCAATTCTGCTTGATTTGACCGATGAAACATAGCCGTTTACAAAAATAAAATCAATGGGCTTAGTTGAGGGATAAATAACGTGATAACCGTGGTAGGTTGAGTGATTATCATATTTTTTTGCAAGGTACTTTGTATCCTTAAGACCCGCACCGACAAGAGCATTATAATTATCCGAGCCTTCGGAAACATTGAAGTCGCCGGTTAAAACAACGGGAATATCGGGTGCAATCGAAGCAATTTTTGCGGTGATAAGAGAAACGGATTCAGCTCTTGCAACATTTCCCACGTGGTCAAAATGAACATTGAAGTGTGCATATGTAAAACCGGTTTCTTTGTTTTCAAGAATTGCGTAAGAGCAGATTCTGGGGCAGGCGGCATCCCAGCCGAGAGAAGGCTTATCGGGAGTTTCAGAAAGCCAGAAATGACCCGAATCAATGAGATTGTATTTATCCTTGAGATAGAAAATCGCACTCGATTCGCCTTCGGAAATGCCGTCATCTCTGTATTTTTCAATATGAGCATAATCGGAAAGACCTGCGGCAAGAGTATCAACCCAGTTTTTATCAGCTTCCTGAACACCGAGAGAATCGGGCGTTTTTTCTTTTACGGTGTTTATAATATGAACGGCTCTTTTTTCAACAGTTCTTATTCCGTCACCGTTGATTTTGAGGTTATAGGACATTATTTTAACATCCTGCGTGCTTGCGGATTCTGCAATGGGGTTGGGATTTACGTTGACGGGCGGGATGCTCGGAGTAACTCCCTGCGAGGGGGTCGGGGGTGAAATTAAAGAGATTATTGCAGTTACAAAAGCAACGATTGCCTGCATCAGTTTAAAATACATATTCTATCTCCTCTCAGTTGAAAAGAACAAGTGTTGAAGCAACGGGATGATGGTCTGAAGGGTAAATGCCGTTGAGTTTGTTGCGGTCAACCGCATAGCTGCTGACAGATTTTACATAGCCGTTTGCAAAAATGAAGTCAATGGGAAGCTCCTTTGTTGTGAGGTCGGAATAGCCGTGGAAGGTGCCGCTGTTATCGTCTGAACCCGAAAGCACTCTTGAATCGGCAAAACCGCTTGAAATAACGGATGAATACATATCGCTTTCCATATTCTCATTAAGGTCACCCGTGAAAACAACGGGCATATCGGGTGCGATTTCTGCAATTTTCTTTGTAACAACCGCAACGGATTCCTGCCTTGCAATAACTCCGAGGTGGTCAAAATGAGCGTTGAAATGTGCATAAGTGAAGCCGGTTGCCTTATCCTTCAGAACGGCATATGTGCAAACTCTGTTGAACATTGCATCCCAGCCCTTTGAGGGCTTTTCCGGTGTTTTTGAAAGCCAGAAGGTTCCGCCGTCAACAAGCTCAAATTTATCTTTTTTATAAAAAATCGGGCTTGCTTCTCCGCCGAAATCTTTTGCTCTTCCTTTGCCGATATAGCCGTAATCGGGAAATATTTCTTTAAGAATTTCATACCATTCTTCCGTAACCTCCTGCATTCCGAAGGAATCGGGGCTGAATTTTTCAACATTCTGCTTAACAAGCGGAGCTCTGTTTTCGGGAGCCTTTTCGCCCGTTCCGCCCATATAAATGTTATAGGTCATAACGGTTACGCTTTGTTCAAGCTTTGCTTCGGGAAGCGTTTCGGGGTTAACGGGAGTTACGGGAGTAGGTGTGTAGAAAAACGAGAGCACAAAGGTAACAAATGCAAAAAATGCGGCAATAATTTTATCAATCATTTTTATTCTCCTTAATTGTATTTTCAAGAGCCGAAATATCAAGCAGGTCAATATTCTCAGCCTTTGAAATAACCTCATATATTTCTTTCAGCATTTTTGAAATTCCGCCCTTTTCATCGCTCTCCGCATTGAGAACTATGATAGGGTCATGAACACTTAAACGAAGCAGGAACCAACCGTTGCCGTGTTCTTTATCGGCGTTGATTCTTATTCCTTCATAGTTATCATCGCAGGCTTGCCATTCGGCGTGAGAGCTGCAGGCTTTTTCAAAAAGCGAAATAATTTTCTCACCCTTGGGCTTGAAATTATCGCAGAGAATTTTAAAGCGAAGCTCTTTTTCTTCTGCAGGCTCACGCAGATTGCTTATTAAATCATCAAGGGTTTTGCCTTCCTTTGCGAGTGCGGCAGCTTTGATTATCAGCTTTGTTATAAGATAGGCACCGTCATCAAGAAAATAATTTTCGGCAAATGCAGCGTGACCCGAGGTTTCCATTGCAAGCGGGCAGGGGATGCCTTTTTGGGTAAGCTCAAGCTGTTTATTGATAACATTGCGGTAGCCTCTTTTGAAGCGAAGATGAACACCGCCGTTTTCTTTTATAAATTCCGCAAGACCGTCGGAGGTTACGCTGTCGGTAACAACCGTTCCGCCTTTGCAGGAATTAAGAGCAACCTTTGAGGCAAGAGCAACAAGGCGGTTTCGGTTTATTTCAAATCCGCCTTTCCCTACGCACGCAGCTCTGTCAACATCGGTATCAAAAATAACACCGAAATCCGCACCCGATTCTGCGGTTGTCTTTGAAATACATTTCATTGCTTCTGCGTTTTCGGGGTTTGGTGCGTGATTGGGGAAATTGCCGTCGGGCTCAAGATAAACGCTGCCTTCAATATCTGCACCGAGTGGCTTTAAAACATCATATGCATAAAATCCGCCCGCACCGTTGCCTGCATCAACAACGATTTTCATTCCTTTGAGGGGCTGCATTCTGTTGCTTTTATCGTCAACACCGTTAATTATCATTTCACGAAGAATTTCGGAGTATCTCTTCATAAAATCGCATTTAACGCATTCAGCATCAGAGCTGCCGAGAGGATTTTCGATTTCCGAGGCAGCGGAGAGAATATCGGCTATATCCGATGAATCAAGACCGCCGTCACGGGTGAAGAATTTAAGACCGTTTCTGTCTTTGGGGTGATGGCTTGCGGTTATCTGCACCGCACCGTCGCAGCCCATTTCAACCGTTGTCATAAACATTGCGGGGGTTGAACTTAATCCGCAGTCTGCAACGCTTACTCCGTTTGAAGTGAGTGCTTTTATAACTGCATTCTTTATTCTTTCTGCGGATAGTCGGCTGTCGTGACCCACGGAAACATAAAGCTTTTCTTTGTTTGATTTTCCTCTGAGCCAAAGAGCGAAAGCGGCACTTGCCCGCATAACCATTTCATCGCTCATATACAGAGGATTGTTTTCGTCACCGAGTGCATAGCCTCGTATGTCGCTGCCGCTTTTAAAACGGGAATAATCCATTTTTATTTCTCCTTTGAAAAATATTCGTCGGAAACAGAAAGTAAAAATTGATACATTGGTGTGTATGCCTTGAATGTTTTTCTGATGATTTCGATTATCCTTTCATTTTCAAGGTCTTCGAGGTTATATGAAAAAGAAATGAATCCAACATCCTTTGCGTTATAGTATTCCTCAAGACCTTCGGGGCATCCGGGGAAAGGTCTTTTATACTGCCTTTTAAAGAAAACAGAGCCGCTTTTTATGCATTTATCTGCCGCTTTTTTAAATTCATCGGGTCTTTCACGAAGATTTTTTCGGAATGCCTCAAGAAGCCCCGGCTCATCGCCGTAAAAACCCACCCCCATTGAGTATTCCGACGGAGTAACCTCAAACCACATACAAGGGTAGCCTCGCCATTCGTGTTTCGGTCTCATAAACATTATCCACATATTTTCACGGTAAAGTGATTTATCGTGGGTATAGCGGGTATCTCTGCGGATTCTTGAAACCATTTTTGTGGGAACGGTGTTCATAAGAGGGTCAACCGAAAGAAGCTCTTCGCCGATGATACCCGCAATATGACGAAGAGGAACGGTAACGCTTGCTTTGAGTTCTTCTTTATGCTCTTCGTAATATGCTTTTGAATTTCTGAATCGGTTATCTGCAAGCATAAAGAGCGAATCTTTACTGATTCCGTTATATTCCATTATAATAAACCTTCCTTTTCAAGCTTTTCTGCTGCCAGCATAACGGCTGTTTTTGCAGAATGGAAGTTTATTCCGCCCTGAAGCCAAACCGCAAAGGGCTCACGCAGAGGGGCATCCGCAGAAAGCTCGATTGATGAGCCCATAATAAATGCACCTGCCGCCATAATAACCTGACTGTCGTAGCCGGGCATATCCCACGGCTCGGGTGTGAGATGTGAATCAACGGGAGCTCCCGACTGAATGCCTCTGCAGAAAGCAATAAGCCTTTCGGGCTTTTCAAGGCAGAGAGCCTGAATAATATCGTGGCGGCTTTCGCTGCTCGAAGGAGTAACCTTAAAGCCGAAGTTTTCAAACATTGCCGCTGTAAAAACTGCTGTTTTCAAAGCTTCGCCAACAACGTGGGGAGCGTTGAAAATGCCCATAAACATATTTCTGTTTTCATCAAGTGAGCAGCCAACCTCTTTGCCGAGACCCGGGGTTGTTGAACGGTATGCACAAAGCTCAACAAGCTCTGATTTGCCTGCAATATAACCGCCCGTGCGTGCTATTGCTCCGCCTGCATTCTTTATGAGTGAGCCTGCCATAAGGTCTGCACCAACCTGAACGGGCTCAATCTTTTCAACAAATTCGCCGTAGCAGTTATCAACCATAATAACCGTTTCGGGGCTTACCGATTTAACCGTTTTTGCGATTTCTCCGATTTCTGCAACGGAAAGGGTGGGTCGAAGACTGTAGCCTCTTGAACGCTGAATATAAACCATTCTGGGCTTTTCTTCAGCTGCTTTTTTAATTGCATCAATATCGGGTCTGCCCTCTGCGTTAAGGTCAACCTGAGCATATTTAACTCCGAAATCCTTGAGCGACCCCATACCCTCACCGCTTAATCCGATAACGCTGTGAATTGTGTCATAGGGTGTGCCCGTAACGCAGAGCATTGTGTCGCCGGGGCGAAGAATTCCGAAAAGTGCAACGGCAAGGGTGTGAGTGCCGCAGGTGAAGCTGTGACGCACTATTGCATCCTCTGCACCGAATGCCTCGGCATAAATTCTGTCAAGCTTTTCTCTGCCTCTGTCACCGTAGCCATAGCCGGTTGTGCCTGAAAAATCAGCCTCGCTCACGCAGTTTCTTATGAATGAGGCGAGCACTTTTTGCTGATTATACTCGGTTATTTCTTCAATTTCATTGAATTTTTCTTTTGCCTTTAACAAAGCTTCCTCGGAAGCCTTTTTTATTTTATCGCTTATTTCAAAAAAACTGTTCATTTTATATCCTTATCTCTTGTAAATTCTGTTGAGTGACTTAAAAAACTCTTTGTCCGCATTAAGAAGCTGCTCTTTTGTTACTCTGTAGCTCCAGTTGCCGTCTGCAACACCCGGAGTGTTGATGCGGGTATCAGAGCCATACATCAGTAAATCCTGAACGGGAATAATTGCAAGGTCGCTTGCACTTGCAAAAACCGTGCGAAGAAGCAGCGGGCAGGCTCCGCCCCAATCACCGCCGCCGAAGCCGCAATATTCAAGTGTTCTGTTTCTCACATCATCATCGCTTTCCCAAAGATAGCCGAAAAGAGTGTTGTTATCGTGAGTGCCCGAATAGGCAACCGAATTTTTAATGTAGTTATGGGGCATATGTATGCTGTTGCCACCGTCAAGAAAACCGAACTGAAAAATTCTCATTCCGGGGAAGCCGCTTTCGTCAACAAGCTCACGCACCTCATCGGTTATGTCACCCAAATCCTCGGCAATGATGAGCTTATCTTCGTGCCCCTCTTTGATTGCATTGACAAACTTCATACCGGGACCCTTGACCCATATGCCGTTTCTTGCCGTTGTTTCTTCAGCATCAACAGACCAGTAAGATTCAATCGCTCTGAAGTGGTCGATTCTCACTCCGTCAAACATTTTGAGTGCGTGGTCAATTCTTTCTTTCCACCAGCCGAAGCCGTCTTTTTCGAGTGCATCCCAATCATAAAGAGGGTTGCCCCAAAGCTGACCGTCCTCGGCAAAATAATCGGGAGGAACACCCGCAACCCTTGAAGGGTAGCCTTTTTCGTCAATCTGAAAAAGCTCTCTGTTTTCCCACACATCGCAGCTGTCATCCGAAACATAAATGGGAATATCGCCGATAATGCTTACTCCCTTTGAATTTGCATATTCCTTGATTTCTGCCCATTGCGTGAAAAATTCATACTGAATAAACTGCCAGGTGCCGAGCGTTTCAGAATCGGTTACTTCATTTGTTTTCCATTTCTGCCAGGGAATAAAACCGTTTTGCTCACGCAGAGTCATAAAACGGCAAAATGCTTCAAGGCGGGGATGCTCGTTTATAAAGACTGCGATTTCATCCTTTTTATCGCAGTTGAGATATGCTTTGCGAAGAATTGCCATTCTTTCCTTGCCGAGTCTTTTGTATTCCGAGGAATACGGAGTTTTCTGGCGGCAGGAGTCAAGGTCATCTTTTGAAATATAACCTTTTTCATAAAGTGTTTCGGGGTTAACAAAATAGGGGTTGCCGCCGAATGCCGAAAATGATTTATAGGGTGAATTGTATTCATCGGTAACGGTGAAGGGAAGCACCTGCCACACCGAGAAACCGAGGTCAACAAGATAATCAATGAATTCCTTTGCGTTTTTACCGAAATTACCGATTGAATAATCTCCGTAAAGCGAAGAGATGTGCATCAGAACGCCGCTTTGTCTTTTCATCAGGGGGTTACCTCACAATTAAAATAATATAAATACTATACCATAATATATGGCAGAAATAAAGTGATTTCAAAAAAAACTTGATATTTTTAGCGAATATGGTTATTATTGATATATGCAGATTTTTTGCTTAAAAAACATATCGGAAACACATAAAATCAGCAGATTGAAAACGCTTGAATTGTAAAGCAAAAACACTTTACAAACTAAACATAAAAAAACAAAAGAGGAAGATGTATGAATTTACCTGAAAATAAAGCTTTGAGAGAGGCGTATTCCCTTTTATATCACGAAACTCCGCTTGGTTACTACAACTGCGGCAGACTGTGCGACGGGCTGTGCTGCAGGGGTGACTGTAAAGGTATGTGGCTTTACCCGTATGAGGAAGAATTGTTCAGAAGCAAAGAAGGATTTGAGGTTTGCGAAACCGAAGGGAACTACGGTTATCCTATGGTAACCTGCCCGGGTGAGTGCGACAGAAGGGAAAGACCGCTTGCCTGCAGAATTTTTCCTTTGTTTCCGCTTGTTTTTGAAGAGGATAACAAAATAAGAATCAAGGTTGTTTTTGACCCGAGGGCAACAATGTGTCCTCTTGCAAGAAGTGAAAAGCCGCTTGACCCCTCATTTATAAAAAGCGTTAAGAAAGCGGCAAGATACTTAATCAGGGATGAAAAAATTCTTGAATATATGAAAGAGGTAAGCTCGGAGCTTACGGATATTATCAGATTACGGGAGTTGTTGGATTAAATGAGAAAAATTGTTGCCGCAGTTCTGGCGGCGGTTATTCTGCTTTTTTCTTTTTCGGGATGCAGAATAAGCAATGAGCAGGCTGTGAATGCATTTACGGGGCTTGCAGAGCCTCCCTATGATTACAATAAAGCGGCATATACCGTTGCCGTTGCCGCACGCTGCAATATGACGGCGGCATTTCTTGAAACCGTTCTGGGCAAGGATGTTACGAAAGAGCTTGTTGCCGAAATAGAAAACGGAACATATTCCGATGATTTATGGCTTGAAAAAGCAGGCTTCAGCTATAATGTTATGAAGGATTTGCTTAACGGAACAATGGATGCGGAGCGTATATCCTATTTCGGGGATAACGGCAAGGACAGCTTTACCGTGTCTTTTGTCGGCGATATTCTGTTTGACCCCGATTTTGCCCCTATGTATCACGCAAGCAAGAATGGCGGAGTGCTTAACTGCATTGATGCCGAAACAATAAATTATCTGAGAACAAGAGACATTTTCCTTATAAATAACGAATTTACCTACGGCAAAAGGGGAGCACCCCTTTCGGGTAAAACCTGGATCTTCCAGGCAGACCCTTCAACGGTAAATCTGCTGAAGGATATGGGTGCTGATATTGTTTCGCTTGCAAATAATCACGTTTATGATTACGGCGAAATCGGTTTTGCCGATACAATGGCCGTGCTTGACGAAGCGGGAATGCCATATGTTGGTGCGGGAATGAATCTCGGCGAAGCGGCAGAGGGATATTATTTTATAATCAACGGCTGCAAGGTCGGTATAGTTGCCGCAAGCCGTGCGGAAAAGGTTTCGTTTACGCCCGTTGCCGATTATGACAAAGCAGGTGTTATGGGCACCTATAACAGCGAGAATTTCCTTAAAGCAATAGAATTTGCAAAGTCGCAATGCGATTATCTTATTGCCTATGTTCATTGGGGCACGGAAAACAGCACGAAGCTTGAAACTGCACAAACAGAAATGGCAAGAAAATATATTGATGCGGGCGTTGATGCCGTTATCGGAGGACACACACATTGCCTGCAGGGAATGGAATTTTATAACGGCAAGCCGATAGTTTACAGCGTTGGCAATTTCTGGTTTAACAGCAAAACCCTTGATTCCTGCGTTATAACAATAGAGCTTGACCGAAATCTCAATTCCGAAATTTCAATTCTTCCCTTGAAGCAGCAGGGCTGCGAAACAAGGCTTCTTAAGGGCGAAGACGCAAGGGCTCTGTTTGACAGGGTTGAAAGCTATGAACCGCAAGGGGTAACCATTCTTGATAACGGAACAATTACTCCTGCCGTAAAAACCGAAACAGAATAAAAATTGAATAACAAAAAATCCCGCCTTTTGCAGTAGCTCTGCTTAAGACGGGATTTATATTTACAGAATGACAGTGTCGGAAAAGCTTTTTATGATTTCATTTATTGCTTCTTCGTTCTTCCAAAAAGTATTATCGCAGATTTTCAGCGTTTTTTCGTTGCTGTCAATATTTTTATCGTTCTCCAATTCGGTGTATGCGTTGAATGCGGATTGCAGATTATCTTTCAGAACCTCGGGCAAAATACTTCTCAAAGCCTCAATTTCTTTGTTTAAGTCACCATTGTTTTCTGTGTTGAGAAAATACTGATAATGACCGCCGTTTGCAACCTCGCTTTGATAATTCATAAGCTCGTTGTATGGCGATTCAATATCTTCTTGTGACCACATATCCCACAGCTTATTCCATTTTCTGTCGGCTTCGGATAAAGTCGTGATTTCAGGTTCTTTATTCTTTTTGCGTTTGAACAAATCAAAAATCATATTTATTCCTCCTTTTCACCAACCGATTTATAAACCAGCGGATTATCGTAATCCTCATAATCTTTGTTTTGATTTTCTTCGTTGCTGCAATTATCTTTAAGCCACATATATCTTGTGCCGTCAGGTGTTTCGTAGATATAGCAATAATAATTATCCGTATCATAGCCGCCGTCGGGCAGAGTGTAATATGCTGAATAATCTTCTAAAAAAACATCCTCTGCATCTGAAGGCAGACCACCGTTAATCTTTATGAAAGTTTCATCAAAACACGTAACGGAGCCGAAATCTTCCGCAACCACAACCTCAGGCTCACTTGTTATGCCCCAGATGCAAATTGCAGCTATAATCAGCAACGCAGGCAGAGCTTTTAAAAGTGAGGAAAGGCAGCCGCCTTTTTCGTCTTCCTTTTCATAGAACCGTTCTTTTTCAAGGAATAATCGGGCTCTTTCTGCGGCAGTTTTGTTATAAAAACCGCAAAAGAGATTTTTTGTGTAAAAATGTGACGAATAAAATTTGATTATAAGATATTCGGGGATAAAGAAAAACAGCTCAACAAAAAACCATCCCCAGTGCTTGAATAGAAGCAGATTTCTCATAAGCTTAAGAAACTGCTTCAGATTGGTTGATGTTACATCGGCAACCTTTATATTACCGCAGTCGGTTTCTGCCCGAGAAAAAACATACATAACGGGCATCATATCAAGAATATCGGCAAATTTACCGTCACAAACCGAATATGCCTCCCCGCACAATTTGATTGTCGGGTTTTCGTAATCGTTAAATTCGGCTTCATATTTTATTGATAAATCAAGTGCGATTTCAGGAAGTTTATTTACAAGTTTTTTGGTCAGTTTTGCAATAATTCTGTCTTTGAAGCCGTAGCTTTGTACTTCTTCTTCCAATTCGTTTAAAGAATTTGTTAATTCTTCAAAAACAGAGGATTGCGTTTCAAACACAATTTTTTTGTTTTTAAAAAATATTTCAACAGACTCTTCGGGATTTATGATATATTTTTTGCTTTCGGCAAAAACAATCATTTTTTTGTCTTTTTCGGTATTTTTAAAAGTTACATACATCAGCTTCACCTGCTTTCATATCAACTTAATAATTATATCATATTTACCCAAACAATGCAATACAGACGAAGCAAGGGAGAGCCTGATAATCTGTAGGTTTACAATAGAAGTGTTACAGTGAAACAAAAAACAAATGACGAATGGAA
>CALGRR010000106.1 GCA_937880805.1 uncultured Clostridia bacterium | reverse complement strand
TTACATTTACAGGGACTGTTTGGGGATCTTGGGCAGGACAGGATGTTGATTTTATTGCAGCAACGTTTGTTCAGCCAAAAGCGGTAAATGGTCAGGATTTTGGCTTTATTGATGAACAGTGGGTTACAACTCATGTTAATTATCCTTGGGAGATAGAACGCGGTTATACACTTGATGGTGAACCAGTTGATTTAAACGATATTTCTATGATTTCTCCAGGGCAGGAGCTTACTTATTCTTTCACTGTTAGAAATGTTACTGAGGCAGCATTAGAGCATGTGTGGGTAGGATGCGGCGTATATGATCCAGAAGGTTGTATGAGTGAAATTATTGCAACAGAGAGTAACAAATATGAAGCTACAGAAAATGGAGCATATATTGCTTTATTGGAAGCTGATGAAGCGGTTACTGTAGAGTTTGCATGTGTGATTGATGAAGATTGGGCTCGAGCAGAAGAAATCTGTTTTGTAAATGGCGTTACACAAACAAAAGAAGAACCATATGATGCAGAACCAGTGTGTTATGAACATTTTTTTGATGCAAATCATATTTTAAAACCATTAGAAGTTAAATTAGAAATGGATGCACCTAAGCAAATTGCAACAGGACGTGAGGTAACATTTACTGCATCCATTACAAATCCAAATTCTGTCAATGTGAACCATGTATTTACAGGTTTAGGTAGATGGAATGAGGAAGAAGTAAAATTTGATCTTTTTACAGATATTGTATCAAGTGATGCATATAAGATTTATAAAGATTTAGATAAAAATCAGTATGATGCATATATGGCTACAATTGGTGCTGGTAAAACAGTAAAAGTTACATTTAAAGGTGTAATTAAGGATGAATGGGCTGGAAAGGATGTAGATTTTGTTCTTGCGACATTTATTCAGCCAGAAGCAGTGAATGGTGGAGATTTTTACTTTATTGATGAACAGGCTATCACAGCTTCTGTTTATAAAGTGGAAAGCAATACAAGTAACTCTGTAAGCAAAGAAGAAATACTTGCAAAACCTGTAGAAAATATTACGGTTGTAAAAGATGAAGCGACAGAGAATGCTGTAAAACTTGAGCTGTTTGAACTAGTAGATAAAATTATGTTAGGCGAACTAGCAACAGGCGTTGGTGATGATGGATTTCCTCAAAAAGTAAAACATGCTGTAGAAAGCGGTAAGAATATTACAAGTGAACTTGTAGTTGAAGAAATAAAAGAAGAATCAATTGCTTCTATTTCAGAAGAAGTTCGTGTTGAAATAGAAAAAGAAGCTGTTGCAGAATTAGGTGAAGATACAAAAATTCAATATATGGATATTTGTATCATGATTAAGGCGGATGATAGTGAATTAGGAACATTGAGTGAATTGCAAGAAGAACTAGCAATTACTATAGCTATTCCAGAATCATTAAAGGGTGAAAATTATCTTTATAAGGTGATTCGTAATCATAATGGAGAAATTACAACATTAGATACAATAGATAATGGAGATGGAACTATTACGTTTAAGACTGATCATTTCTCAACATATGCATTAGCATATAACGAGGAAAAAGCAGTAAACCCTAATGGGCCAGCAGTTCCAGAAAATCCAACAAACCCTAATGAGCCAGCAGTTCCGGAAAAACCAGCAAACCCTAATGAGCCAGCAGTTCCAGAGAATCCAGAAAAGCCTGATGAACCAGCGGTTCCAGAGAATCCAGGAAAAACTGAGGAATCTGCAACATCTGAAGAACAACAGGAATCTGTAACACAGAATCCAACATCAGAATCTCCAAAGACGATGGATAATAATATGCTGTTAGTATATGCATGCATGATTATGTGTGGAATTTTACTAAAAGTTGTTTTGAATAGAAAACGTGTATAGAATAAATATGTTTTGATTTCATTAATTTAAGGGCTATGTTTTCATAGTCCTTAAATTGTTGTAGTATAAAGTTTATAAAAATAGACTTGATATCGCCGTGTACAAGATGTAAAATTTTTTATGAAATCTTAGAGGAGTGGAATAAATAATGGATACAAATTCTTTTATTATCGAATTCCATAGTGTTCAATGATATAATCCATGTCTTTATCGCCTCTTCCAGAAAGATTAATAAGGATAGAGCCTTTATCCATCTTTTGGGCAAGTTTCATGCCATAAGCAATAGCGTGTGAACTCTCGATAGCTGGAATGATTCCTTCCATTCTGGATAATTCAAAGAAAGCATCTATCGTTTCTTCGTCATTTATAACATCGTATTTTACTCTGCCTAAATCATGTAAAAATGCATGTTCAGGACCACTAGAAGGATAGTCTAATCCGCTTGCAACGGAATATACAGGGGCGGGTTCGCCGTTTTCGTCTTTTAACATGATGCTGTTAAACCCGTGCATAATACCTTCTTCACCATACTTTAGACTTGCTGCGTGGTCACCTAATTTGTGGCCTCGGCCAAGTGGTTCGATACCATAGATATCAACTGGGTCGTTTAAAAAGCCGGAAAATAGACCCATTGCATTTGAACCACCGCCAACACAGGCAACGATTGATGAGGGAAGATGACCCGTCATTTCAATGAACTGCTCTCTTGCTTCAATGCCGACTACGCTCTGGAAATCACGAACCATCATCGGGAAAGGATGAGGGCCGAGAACAGAGCCGATGCAGTAAATGCAATCGTTATATTCCTTGCTGTATGCATCAAAAGCCGCATCAACAGCTTCTTTAAGAGTTTGCAGACCGTGTGTTACCTCAACAACGTTTGCACCGAGAATTTTCATTCTTGCAACATTGGGAGCCTGCTTTTTAATATCAACAGAGCCCATATAAATATCGCATTCAAGGCCGAAATATGCTGCGGCGGTTGCAAGGGCAACACCATGCTGACCTGCACCCGTTTCGGCAATAACCTTTTTCTTGCCCATATATTTTGCAAGAAGAGCCTCACCCATACAATGGTTGAGCTTATGTGCACCCGAATGGTTCAAATCCTCACGCTTTGCATAAAGCTGAACCTTGCCGCCCAGAGCATCTGAAAGTCTTTCAAGATGAGTAACGGGAGTGGGTCTGCCCTGAAACTCTTTTCTTATTCTGCGAAGCTCCGCAATAAACTTTCTTGACTGGCAGATTGAATAATAAGCTTCTGTTATTTCAGCCATTGCAGCCTTGAGCTTTTCATCAATATAAACTCCGCCGTATTTGCCGAAGTATCCGTTTTTATCGGGATAATTATTAAAATAAGTATCGAAATCAATTCCGTTATAATTCATTGTTTTTTCCTCCAAATAAATAATAGTTTATTAACACATTAAATTGAGCTACGCCATCGTTTTGTTAATAAAACCATATCAATTCCTCCTGAAAATAAAAAGCCCCTGACAGAAAATTTTCTGTCAAGGACGAATAAGCATATTCGCGGTGCCACCCTGATTCACGGCAATGCCGTGCACTTTGCGGGATACAGTCATATCCCCGGCAACTAACGTATGCCCTCACGTTGCAGAATACTTTGCATCGCATTTCACTGCACCCTCAGCGGCCCATTTGATGATTTGTTTTTCGCCCGATTTTCAGCACCACGGACTCTCTGTGGAAGCATAATCACCTTTATTCCCGCCTCAACGGTTTCCTATGTTAAATTACTTTGGATTATATCACTTTAAATTCAGCTTGTCAAGCAAACATTTTTCCAATTTGATTGACTTTGACCCGGCAATAAACTATAATCTGCATATAAGGGGGTAATTCTATGAAAATTATCAGTGCAATAATTTCAATTATTATGTCAATACTGTCGCTGCTTTTTCCGAGTGAAGAAAAGCCTGAATTTCTGACGGTTGAGATAGACGGCAAAACATATAAAAACTGCTTTATTGACGATGATTTAAAGCTTTGCAAAAGCTATAATTTCTATACCGAAGAACCGATTTTCACCGAAGATGTTGAAGGTGCTTTCGGCGGATACACAAACAATTATTATGATTTGGGTAATGGCTGGATTTATAAAAACGAAAGCACAAGCCTCAGCGTTGATTTCAGCCGGAAAATCTTCTGCCCCGAAGAGGATTGGGAAAAACTGAAAGCACACTATGCCGATGCGGAGAATTACAAATATTATTCCTGCAGTATGAAATTTCTTGATGAAGGCGATTTCAACAGATATAAGCTTGAAAATGTTGACAGCGAGAAATTTGATGAAATAATTGATGTTGCCGAAGAAATCAGCAAAGGAAAATTCAATTATAAGGACTATAAAACATTTCCGTTTTGGAATTACACAATGGGAGCATTCAGAAAAGAAAGCAATGACGGTATATTCTATTCACAAAGCGAAACTCTTCTGATTAAAAATAAAAAAGTTTATTATTTCAGTGCAATTAACGGCACTTCGGGTCAGTTCTATGCCGTTGCAATGCCTGAAGAAACAAATGATTATGCTGTTGAGCTTTTCAGACAAGCTGATGTAATTTAAAGATAAAAAGACGAAGAACAGTGATTGCTCTTCGTCTTTATTTTATATCAATTTCATTCCGAATGCGGCATCGTCACCGCTTATTCCCACAAGCTCAAAGCCGTATTTTTTATAAAAATTGCAAGCTGTTTCGTTTGTTTTGCCGGTTGTGAGCATAACGCCTTTTATATTCTTTGATTTGAGGTGCTCAAAAAGAGCGTTGATAAGCTTGCCGCCCCAGCCCTGACGCTGATATTCAGGAAGAATATCAATATGAAGATGTGCGGGATAATCTTCTTTATATTTTTCTTGCAGCAAGGTTGAGGTTTTTGCCCATTCATAGTTTTCCTTGCCGAATTTTTCGGTTAAGGGCAGATATTTTTCATCGAAAATATTTTTATATTCATCATAATTTTCGGTGCAGATAATGTAGCCCACAGCATAGCCGTCAGCATCAAGCACAAAGCAGTTCTGAGGCTCGTTTTCAATATAATAATCGCAGAAGGTGTGCAGAATAAACGCACAAAGATCTGCCGGCATTCCCCCGCCCTCGCTGTTAAGGCAGGCAAATCTTACTCTGTCAAAATCTTTTTTCTCATATTTTCTTACTTTTACCATTTTCATCACCGAATATATAATATAGTTTTTTATTTTGAAAATCAATACCTTTATATTGAAAATGACTGAATATTGTGTATAATTATTTTATAAACACTCCTGCACGATACAAAATATTTTACAGAAACGGAGAGTTGATATGAAATATTTTCTCGGCATTGACGGCGGAGGAACCAAAACAACCGCCGCTGTTTCGGATGAAAACGGCAATATTGTTTTAAAATCCGTTGGCAAAACCATTAATTTTTATTCCGTGGGAATGAAAAAAGCAAGAAGCAACCTTTCGGATATAATGGCAGATATTAATAATTCGCTCGGCAACATAAAATTTGAGGCGGCATTTGTGGGATGCTCAGCACTTGATGATGAGGCAGACAGCAATATGCTTGATGCTCTGTGCGGCGGTGTAATTGATGCAGATAAGCTTCGTATGAACAGCGATGTTTATGTGGCACTCAAATCCGTTGATAATGCAGTTTGCCCGTGCGTTGCAATCTGCGGCACGGGTTCAATGGCAATCGGTGAAGACGAAAGCGGAAAAACCGTTGTTAAAGGCGGCTGGGGGCATATCCTCGGCGATGACGGCTCCGCATATTCAATAGCGGTTGATGCTCTCAAATTCTGCTGCAATTTTTCCGACAGAAACAAAGAAGAAAAGCTGCTTGACGCTGCTTGTGAATATTTCGGTGTTTCCGATTTCAGGAAAGCGATAGACATTATATATTCCGAGGAAACAAAGAAGGATTATATTGCAGGCTTTGCAGAGGTTGTGGGCAGGCTTGCCGATGAAAACAATATAACCGCAAAAGCTATAATAGTTAAGCAGGCACGGGATTTTACCCAAACAATTTTTTATCTTTTCAATGAAATCAAAAGCTGCTCCGTTCTGGCACTTTACGGCGGATTGTTCCAGCATAACAAGCTTTTCAGAGATGTTTTCATCAGAGAAATGAGTATGGATTATCCCGATTTAAAAATCGAGCTTTTAACCGTTCCTCCCGAAGAAGGAGCACTTAAGATAGCGAGGGAAATGTGATGAAAAAATATATTGAATACATTAACAACATAAAAAACATAACCGAGAAAATCGAAAATAATTGTGCCGAAAGCATTGAGAAAGCCGCACTTGCCGTAAGCAAGGTTTTAACCGAAGGCAAAAAGCTTTTTATTTTCGGCACGGGTCATTCACATATGCTTGCAGAGGAGCTTTTTTACAGAGCAGGCGGTCTTGTGCAGATTCAGCCCATTCTTGTTGATGAGCTTATGCTTCACATTGACGCCTATGCAAGCACCGAGGCTGAAAGAAAAGAGGGTCTTGCCGAAAAAATCTTTGATGATTATTCAATGGCAGAGGGTGACACGGTAATCATAATCTCAAACTCGGGAAGAAACGGCGTTGTTATTGATATGGCTCTGCTTTGCAAAGAAAGAGGCGTAACAGTTATAGTGCTCACAAATCTTGAGCATACATATTCGGGCGAATCCCGCCACAAAAGCGGCAAAAGACTTTGCGAAATTGCCGATATAGTGCTTGATAACTGCGGCTGTGTCGGTGATGCCTGCATAAGCGTTGACGGAGTTGAGGGCACAATATGCCCCACTTCCACGGTTGCAGGTGCAATGATACTGAATGCCGTTGTTGCCGAAGCGGTTGATATTTGTGCAAAGGGCGGATTTTCACCCGAGCATTTTGCAAGTGCAAATATCGACGGCGGCGATGAAATCAACGATAAGCTTATTAAAAAATATAAAAAGGAGATAAAGCACTTATGATTTATCCCGTAATTCAGAAAAACAATCTTAACGGAAAACAAATTGAGGTTAAGAATTTTTATTTCAGCGGCAATTGCACCGAAACCGCAGAAAAGGTTTTTTCGGAATACAGCCTTTTTCCCTCAGACGGATATGAAATAGAAATCATACTTTCAGACTGCAGAAAGACCAACTATATTGAAGAGGAAGCACGCCTCACCGATGAAAAATATTTTATCACGGCAAACGAAAACAAAGCTGTTATTGAAGCAGCAGCAAAAAGAGGCGTTTTCAGAGCACTTCACACGCTTGCACAGCTTATTTGCAAAAACGAGCTTTGCGAAGGATGCGTTGAGGACTATCCCCTTTTTAAAAAACGAGGCTATATCGAAGGCTTTTACGGTGCAACATGGGAAAACGAAAAACGCCTTTCGGTTATGAAGCTGATGGCAAAATACAAAATGAACACCTTTTTCTATGCCCCCAAGGATGATATTTATCACAGAGATAACTGGCGTGACTTATATCCCGAAAAAGAGCTTGCCGAGCTTAAGAATTTATTTGAAACCGCAACTGAAAACGAGCTTGATTTTCATTGGGCAATCGGTCCCGGTCTTTCATATAAATATACAAGCGAAGAGGATTTCGCTCTTCTGATTAACAAAATCAAAAGCATTTATAATATCGGAGTTCGCAATTTCGGGCTTCTTCTTGACGATATTTCGTGGGATTTTCAATATAAAGAGGACGCCGAAGCCTTCGGCGAAATCGTTAATGCTCATATCGACCTTGTAAACAAAACTTATAATGCGTTAAAAGAATTTGACAGCAGCATCTCACTCACCGTTTGCCCCACGCAATACAGCGGCGATGAAAACGGCTATTACATTTCAAAATTCGGCTCGGGCATTCCCGGTGATGTTGACCTCTTCTGGACGGGTGCAGAAATCTGCTCAAGAGTTCAGACGGTAAGAGAAGCTGATGCTCTTATGCAATCCGCAAAGCACAGACCTCTTTATTGGGATAATTATCCCGTTAACGACTGCGAAATGTTTCAGGAAATGCATCTCGGAGCATTAATCGGCAGAGAAAAAGAGCTCTACCGCCATTGCGAAGGTCTTATTTCAAATGTTATGGAGTATGCGGAATGCTCCAAAATCCCCCTTATGACAGTTGCGGATTATTTATGGAATCCGACTGCCTATTGCCCCGAAAAATCCCTTAAAAATGCTCACAGCGAAATTCTGGGCGATAAAGCAGAGCTTTTCGGATATTTTGCAGACCATCTCGGTGTTTCCTGCCTTTCAAAATACAGCTCTGCATTTATGGGCGAAAAGCTTATTCACATTGCTTTCCTGAATGAAATCGGAGAAAAGGAAAAGGCTCAGAAGGAATTCTCGGAATACAATGCAAAAATGAGAGAATGCCTTGAAATGCTTTCAGATGAAAGCAATCCTCTGTTTAAAGAGCTCAAAAAATGGGTTGGCAAATTCTCAATGTGCTGCGATTTGCTTGATGCAATTCTTGAAACGCACAAGAATCCTGACGGTGAAAACAAAAATAAGCTCGCTGCTCTTCTTGAAAAATACAATTCGGATGCTGTTATCCTTACCGGCTTCTGCCTGAGAGAAGCTGCCGAAAAAGCTTTGAAGATTTAACATTCAAAGGAGATAATCTTATGGCAAATGCAATGACTGCCGAAAAGCTGAAAAAGCTTGAACAAAAAAGGCAGAAGGAAATTCTGAAATGGGAAAAGCAAAAATCCCGCCCCAAAGCCCGTTTCTATTTTGCTTATCTTGTATTTATAATTTGTCTTATCTATCTTACCGATGAGGTTGCCTCGCAAATCGGCACGCTGATGAAAACCGAAATTGCAAATGACCTCTTTTCAAAATACGGCGAAAAATCGGTTGGCTTGCTTGATATGCTGACGGTTATAGCGATACCCATTCCTGCAATCGGCTTGCTCTACAGACCTCTTGCAGACCGCTGGGGCAGAAAGAAGTTTCTGATTATCAACACCTTCGGTATGAGCTTTGCGTTGTTTGTTATTTTTCTTTCAAACAATATAGCACTTTATTTCATCGGTGCCTGTATGGTTCAGTTCTTTATTCCCCACGATATGCACGTTGTTTATATTATGGAATCTTCGCCCTCAAAGCACCGTGCAAGAATGTATTCTTCAATAAAATTCTTTGCAAATATGGGTGTTATGCTTGTGCCCGTTTTAAGAAGGCTGCTGATGCACGAGGCATCCGAATGGAGAAACGTTTATGCTATTCCCGCAATTATAGGAATTATTGTTTCGGCTCTTGCACTTTTCACCGCAAGAGAAACGGATGCTTTTATCGATTCAAGGCTACGCTATCTGAAAATGAGCGATGAAGAGCGTGAAGCAGAAAAAGCACTTAAGGCAAGCGGAAGTGCCCAAGGCGGACTTATCCCCGCTTTGAAATTCGCAATGAGCCATAAGCAGCTTCGCTGGCTTTACATAACATCGGCACTTATAAACATCGGTTTTCTTGTTTCCGTTAATTATCAGGTTATTCTTTCTTACGGATATGCGGAAAACTGCATTGCAAACGGAATGTTTGCTTCACTCGGCGATGAGGTTATGAATTTCGTGAGCACGGGTCCCGTTACCGATGCACTCTTTATGTTCCCCGTAGGGTGTGCGGTTTCGCAGGTTATTATGGGCTTTATATCAGATTCAAAGGGCAGAAAAACGGCAGCTATCGTTACCGCAATCAACTGCACACTTTCTTTCATCGGCTTTGCACTCGGCTCAAGAATGGGCTTTAACCCCTATGTTGTGGGATTCCTTTGCGGTGCCTGCATAGGAAGCTCATATTCAACAAACGATGTTCTGATTATGATGATAGGCGAATCCTCCCCCACCAATCTCCGCTCTTCAACAATGTCGGCACAGTTTATTGTTACGGCAATCGGCTTTGTAATTTCATACGGTGTTGGATTACCCGCACTCACAATATTCGGCAACAGTGCGGCAGGAATAATATGCTTTGCTCTCCTTGTTCCCGGTTATATAGCGGCATTTATTGCTCTGCTCAAGAAAACAAACGAAACAAAAGGCATTGATATGGAAACCGTTACCGGCTGCGAATGGGCTTAATCAAGCCTCCGGCTAAGCCGGAGGCTTGATTAAGCCCTATAAGGGCACTATACGGACGAA
>CALGRR010000105.1 GCA_937880805.1 uncultured Clostridia bacterium | reverse complement strand
AAACCACTTCTACTATACCAAGGAGCTTTTTTCTTGTCTACTTCTCCCCTCGCTAAAAGCTTTTTTATCCCCCTGGCATAGCCAGGGGTTGTCTTTGTTACAAACAACACAAAAAACGGTTTGCAGAGGAAACCTTCCTTTGCAAACCGTTTTTTAACTTATTATATCGCTTTAAACATCAGTATAAATGCCTTTTCTTCTTCGGGAAGAGAAAGTGTTATTCCGTTATTCATAAGCTCTTCACCCGATAATGTATAAATCTTTTCGGGATTATCAATATCATATACATTATAGGTTTTTTCTTTAAACAAGCCGTTAAGCTTTACTATATACTCTTCGTCATTTACATCTGCACGCTTATAAACGAGTGCCGTGCCGGAAAGAGCATCTGATGCCGAAAACTGCATTGCAAGCATTTTATCGTTATCGAAGCTGCCGAAATCAATCGGATAATAATTGCCCGCCATAAGCTCTCTCTGCTCTTTATGGAAGCTGAACTCGGAGTGGGTGTGTGAAGAGAAATCCATGAGCATAAGCGGCATTATATCGGATCTTGCGGCATATTCATCCTTCATATAAAGTGCCGAGCCCGTGATGGGAAGCCAGAAAGAAATGCCATAGGTATGCGACTGAGTTGCATTGAAAAGATCGGGATGATAGCTGCAATTATAGTCGCTTCTCCAGAAAGCGATGCTGCGGTAGGTCATTTCAAGGTCAAGTCTTTTTCCGCCCGAAGCACAGTTATCAATAATGAGCCCCTCTATATTTTCGGTAAGATAGTCAAGGAACGCATAAAGATTTGTTACATAATGGTTTTCGCAAATACCCGTTCTTCCGCCGTAATACTCCTTATCAGCCTTCTGCCAATACTTAAGCGGTGCAAAATTGAAATCCTGACGGTAAATGGTGACTCCGTTTTCTTTCATTGATTTGAGAAGATATTCGCAATAATATTTAAATGCGTCCTCGTTTGCGAGGTTCCACATAATATTGTCCTCACCGTCGGCAAATATGAGCCACTGCTCGTGCTGTGAGCCTATATTATGGAAATGAGTGTTGGGATAGAGTCTTTCGGGCTCATACCAGAGCACGTGGCCGAGTCCCTTGTTTGCCGCATAGGCTGAAAGCTCGGATATGCCGTTATCATATCTTGAAGTATCAACTGTCCAGTTTCCTACTCCGTCGTGCCAGCCCTCGTTATATTCATACCAGCCCGCATCCATCCAGAATGCATCTGTCTGACTATAAATTGAATCGTCAATGCCGTTAAGAATTTCAATAATCTCATCAGAGGTTCTTGTTGATGTGGGGCCCGCAACCTCCATAACAGTATAACTGTTCTTGGTTACATTTTCGGGATAAACGCAGTCCATAACCCATTTTCTGAAAAGATTGAAGCCCTTGAGAGGATTGGAGTTATCATAGAAGCTGAGCGAAACCAGGGGTGAACGCACTTCTTCACCGGGAAGAAGATATGCTTCAAATTCCTTTTGTTTAACCTTGATTTCGGTTTTGCCGTTTGCTTCGGATAATTCCGCAGCCCACTGACCTGTCCATCCGATACCGAGGATAACGCTTTGCTCTTCGCCGTGAATATTGAAATAAGGAAGATATTTTTCGGTGGGTTTGCCTTCGCTTCCGCCGAACTCTCTTTTAATAAACGATAAATTCTTTTTAATCAAAGAGAAATCGCTCGCAGCCGTGTCGCTGCCCATTGAATAATAAAGCTCTGCATTTCCCGTTGATAAGGATGAATCAAGAGCATAAAAATCGCTGATTACACCCGAATTTTCATTTCCGATATTCTTTATGTAAACAGTCCATTGGCAGGTTGCGTTATCCTCAAAAACTGTTTCTTCAACAGTTACTTCAAGCCCTTTATCTTTATTTGTCAGAACCAGATATTCGGTTTTTCCTCCGCTGTAAACATTTCCTGCATAAATATCGGGTGTATAATTAAAGCTCTTTTCCCATTCGTCGGGATTGAATTCTTCACCGTCAACCTTGAATGTGAAAGGATAGCCGCCGTTGTCTTTATGAAGATTATCGTTAAACCACTGAACACATTTTTCTTTTTCTGCATCGGTTACATTCATTTCCTCGGCAGCTATTGAGTCAAAACGGATATTATTTTTATATTCAAGAGCTCTTATATTTTCCATATTAAGCACAACACCGCCCGCACACGAAACTGCAAGATAGATTATTGCAAGAACAGCATTCAATATTCTGTTTCTGTTTGCTGCTCTGATAATGAATGAAACAAAAAGAAGAATTCCCGTTACGGCAAAGGTTACGCTGAAGGTGAGGATAACAACCTCAGAATTGCTGAAGCCCTCGGGGTTTATTTTTGCATTTATGCGCCAAATCAAGCCCTGAAACAAACCGTTGCCCGCAAGAAAAGCAATGAGCTTCGGTATCCATCCGCAGTTTTTAAACATGGATTGAATAAACATAAGCATACTCCAGCCCATTGCAGAGCCCGAAAGCACGGTATAGAGATGAACATCTGCACCGCTTTCAGTGCCGTAGAATATGTACCAGAGTGAATATGCGGCATAAACAAGAAGCCCCATAAAAACTGTTGATAAAGAAATACTGATTATATTCTTTGCTTTTTCACTTTTCATATTTCAAGCTCCTTTTCAATAAGCTCCGTTACGCTTTCTGTTATATAATCGGCAAGCTCTTTGATTGAATCAACGCCGTTTGCCATAGCATATGATCTGAATTCCTTAATCATATCCCTATCATTGACATTATCGCCAACGGCAATGATACTGCTGTATTCCGCACCGAGAATATCGGCAAGAATATATAATCCCTTTGCCTTATTCATATCATTTCTGACTATATCAATGCAAACTCCATTTTGCAAGGGATTAAGCTCGCTGCCGAAGTTTTCGGCAATCAGGGCAGTTATTTTTTCGGCAGTTTCAAAATCGGGAAGAACGGTGCTTATCTGATTGAAATAAGGAATTTCGGGAACATTTTCCATAGTATAGTCCCCTGCTTCTTCACATTCATTTTTATCAGCAAAAACTCTGCAGGGAAAGGCAGTCTGAATATCGCCCCATGGGCAACCGTTTTTAAACAGAAGCTTCAGAAGCGGAAACGCAATTTCTCCCTCACATCTTATATCCGAAACAATCTCTCCGTTGGTTTTCAGAATAATTGCACCGTTATTGGCAATAAGATAATCGCATCCGAACTGCTTTTCTTTATAGATTTTTAAAACATTCTCGGGGCCTCTGCCGCTTATGAGAGCAAAAACATTGCCCGCACACCGCCACTTTTCGATGGCATTCTTTTTAGCATCGTCTATTCCGCCGTGGTTAAGAGTGCCGTCATAGTCACTTCCGATTATTTTCATAAAATCACCAATTAAAAGTATAGCACAACAAATATGCAAAATCAATAAATACCAAAAAACGGCGGAGTTAATCCGCCGTAATCTTATGCAACAAGGAATTTATATTTTGCAACGCTGTAAAGAGGAATAAAAGGAACCATAATGGGAGTGCTCTTTACATATGCCTGATATTCGGGGTCGTTGCCGTAGTTTTTATTCTGACGAAGCTCAAGACGGCGTGCACCGCTGAACATAACAAAAATAATTCCTATGTAACCGATAAGTGCAAGCACCCACTGACCAACGCCTGAAAGAACGTTTACACCCGAAACAAGAACACCCGTCCAGAAAATCATTTCGCCGAGATAGTTGGGGCAGCGAACGATTTTATAAAGACCGGTATCGCAGAAACGCTTGGGATTCTTTTTCTTTGCATTGTTTTTCTGAATATCCGCAACAGATTCAAAAACAATACCAAACGCCATAATGATAAGACCTGCAATGCAGAAACCGTCGGTCTTTTTGCCGTTAAGAAGTCTGTAGAATACGGGAAGCACCTGAGTAACATAAAGAGCTGCACAGGTAATCCAGATTGCAAATTTAACACCGAGACCCATTGTTTTTCCGTCTTTGATTTCTGTTTTCATTGTGTTACGGTATGAAGCACTTTTAACCTCACGGATAAGAAGGTAACCGCCAAGACGGATGCCGTAAATGAAGAAGAGTGCACAAGCAATAATCGTTCCTATGCTTAATGATTCGCGGAAAAGAATAAGCATAAGCACGCCAAGACCTGCGATTGAAAAACCGTAGCCGAGCGAAATAAAATAAACATACTTATAAAAGCCGATTGAGCTTATAAGCATTGCGGCGGCAAAAAGCAGCCAAAAAGTTAAGGGGGCAACCATATTTATTTCTCCTTTATATGTTGATATATCAAATATAAACCTTTATCCGATAATATTCAATGCTTTTAAAGAATATTCAACCAAATCATTTTCTTGAGCAGGCTCTTATTGAAGGCTCGCTTCCGTCAGAGCCGTAAAACGGCGATATATTATCGTTTTCGTATTTAATTCTGTCCTCTTCCCTGCGAAAATCGGGCACATCATAGGGCACACCGTTTTCTGTTGCACTTCTGTGGGCAAGAATTGCGGTTGATGCCATTGCGGTTGCAAAGTATTCATCCATCACGGGTCTGCGGTTATTTCTGATACATTCAAAAAATTCCCTGATAACCCAAAAATCTCCGCCGCCGTGACCTGCTTTTTCAACCGCTACCTTCTCTTCATCGGTAAGCTCGGGATAATAGCTGCGGGTTGACTGCTCCCCTTCGGGGGTATCCCATTCGTTATATCGGAGCATAACCTTATCGCCATCGCCCCTGATATTTTCAATCTGACCTTTATCACCACAGATTCTGTAGGAATTCCAATGAGCTCCGAAAGCGGCACAGCCCGTGACACGGAAAACCGAATCATCATCATTAAGCGTTGTTATAATCGTTGCACGGTCACCCGGCCCTCTGCTCAGAAGCGAATCCTCGGGAAAAGGATAATACACTCCCATAGCAGAAACTCTTATCGGAGTTGAACGGGTTGCAAGCATAAGCGGTGCAAGCGAATGAGTTATATAATAGCTTCTCGGCAAAAGATTACGCCAATGATTTTTATAGGGGCGTATACTTAAAATTGCTTCTTCATCATACGGGTCAAGGGGATGGTTATATTCTCCCTCGGCAAAAAGCACCTTGCCTATTCTGCCGCTTTGATAAACCTTTCTTATCTCCATATTGAATGACATATAGGGGTAATTCTCTGAAAGCATATAGAAAGCTTCGCTCTTTTCCGCTGCACGGACAAGCTCAACCCCCTGTGCCATTGTTGCGTTTGATGTGCATTCACTGAGAACGTGTATGTTTTTTTCCAATGCCTTAATTGCATAGGGCGTATGCTCGTGAAAATAATTGCAAAGAAAAACAGCCTGCATTCCTTTATGTTCAATAAAATCATCAAAGCTCTTATAGAGAGCAACGCCGTTACCGAGAATGTTTTTTGCTTCATCAAGCTTTTCTTCGCTCATATCGCAAACGGCAACAATCTCTCCGTCATTTGAGAGGATATTATCATAAAACGATGAACCTCTGCCGAGTCCGAAAATTCCCATTCTGATTTTTTCCATAAGCTTACTCCAGGATAAGTATTATAATTCCGACAAATGAAAGTGCAACGGCAATAATCTCTTTCTTTGACGGCTTCTGACCGCACAGAGCACTTATTACGGTTGAAACAACCATTGTGCCTCCCGTTACAAACGGATACTGCACCGAGGCGGGAAGAACGGCAAGAGCGATCAGAAGGAAGTAATTTGCCACCTTGTTGAGTATGCCGTATCCAACACTCCACATAACCGCTTTTTTGTTTGGCAGAGAAAGGCTTTTTCTCATAAATAACAGAATAACGCCCGAAATAACTGCTGTGACGAGAGCCATCCAGATGCTGAATACCGCCTCATTGCATTTTTCATAAGTGCCCGACTGGAAAGCTTTTGATATAACGCCAGACATACCGTTAAGAATAAACACACCCGCATAATAGAGTGTGCCTTTTTTCTTTTCTCCCCTCTCAACGGTTAAAACCAACGCAACGGTAATCAGAGCAAGGCAGATTGCTTTTTGCAGGGTTAAGGGTTCGTTATAGAAAACAATTCCCGTAAAGAAAGGCAATGCCATTCCGCCAAGCATTGCAAAAAGCGAATAGAGCGAAAGATTTATATGCTCAAAGGCTTTGAGCGAGCAGAAGGTATAAAGCAAAGTATTTATTGCGGCAATGCTTGCCATTATAAAAGTAAACGGAGTGAATCCGAACTGAAATTTATTGATAACAAGCAGGCAGACAAGACCGACAATGCTGCTTAAAAAAGAAAAAACAAAAGTTGATGCCGCACCGCTGCCGCTTTCCTTCTGATATTTATTGTTGAATAAAAACTGAACGCCGAACATTATAACCGACAGCGTAATTATAGCGTAATACATCTAATCTCTCCTTTTCGAGAATTATATTCCTTTTTTTATTTAATGTAAATAGCGAAAGTGTTGAAAATGGGATTTTTTTCTGATAATATAGGGATAAACGGGAGTGGTTTTATGAGCGTTAAAACAGAAATTTTTATTAAAGACAGAGCTGACCCTTATGTTACAAAAGGAAGTGACGGTTGGTATTATTTCACGGCATCCTATCCTATGTATGGCAGGAACGACCCCGAGGGTTATGACAGAATAATACTCCGCCGTGCAAAAACCGTTGATGCTCTTGCCGAGGCGGAAGAAAAGGTTATATGGGATGAAAAGGATTCGGAAACTGCATTCAGATTTATCTGGGCACCCGAAATCCACGAAATAAACGGTAAATGGTATGTTTTGTTTGCCGCAAGCGGCAGCGAAAACAATGTTTGGGATATAGATTGCCACATTATCGTCTGTAAAGGCAATGACCCTTACAACGATTCGTGGGAAGATAAAGGCAAATTCACATCTTGCGACGGTGATGATTTTTCATTCAGAGGCTTTTCGCTTGATATGACATATTTTGAATGCAACGGAAAAAGCTATGTTGCCTGGGCACAAAACGGCGGTAACTCCAATGTTTATCTTGCAAGCGTAAATCCCGATGAACCCCGGAAAACAACATCACCCGCCCTGCTTTTGACAAAGCCCGAGTATGATTGGGAAAGAGTTAAAATTCCCGTCAACGAGGGCCCCGCCGCAATGATACACGGCGGCAGAATATATCTTGCTTTTTCTGCTTCCGCAACGGGACCCGAATACTGCATAGGTCTTTTATATGCCGATGAAAAAGCCGATTTGCTTGATATGAAGAGCTGGACAAAGCTTGATAAGCCTTTGCTTACCTCTGATGATTTAATCGGTGAATACGGCCCCGGGCATAACTCTTTTGTCAAGGATGAAAACGGTGACTGGATTTTTGTTTATCATTCAAGGGATGAGGCTTGCTTTAACGGCAGGTGCGGCTATGCCGACCAGGACCCGCTTTATGACCCCTGCAGAAGTGCAAGAATACGCAAGGTTCAATGGGATGAAAACGGTTTACCGATATTAAACAGCTGAATGAAATATGCTCTGTTTTCAGGGCATATTTTTTGTTTTTACCGAATAGTTTTGCAGAACAACCAAACACTTTAAATTGCTTGAATCATCAAAAGAACGGTTGTATTATAATTGTGAAAGGAGGACATATATGAAATACAGCATAAAAATTGACAAAGAAAAAGAAGAAGAAATTCTTATTTGTGTCCGTGAAAGAACAAAGCTGATTGATGATATTGAAAGCCTTATTTTAAATGAATCTGTTAAGCTTACAGGCTATAAAGAGCGTGAAGCCGTTCTTTTAGCACCCGCAGAAATCATCTGTTTTACCGTTGAAGAAAACAAAGTTTATGCATTAACGGATAATGACAGATTTCAGTTAAAGCAGAGGCTTTATCAGCTTGAAGAAATGCTTGATAGCAGCTTTGTTAAAATTAATCAGTCCTGCATTGCAAACACAAAAAAGATGGCACGGTTTGACGCTTCGTTTGCGGGCGCTTTGTCTGTTGTTTTCTGTAACGGACACAAAGACTATGTTTCCAGAAGAAATATTAAAAAAATCAAAGAAAGGTTCGGTGTTAAACTATGAATAAATATTTAAAAAGCTTTCTACACAGAGGTCTTGCTTTCGGCGGCTTCGGTCCGATAATCTGCGGAATTGTTTTTCTTGTTATTTCAAAAACAGCAGAATCATTTTCATTAAGCGGTTCTGAGATTTTTCTTGCAATAGTTACAACCTATTTGCTCGCTTTTGTTCAGGCAGGAGCAAGCGTTTTCAATCAGATTGAGGAGTGGCCGCTTGCAAAATCTTTGCTGTGTCACTTCTTGACGCTTTATGCCGCTTATGTAATTTGCTACATTTCAAACACCTGGATACCGTTTGACCTCAAAGTTATTTTTATTTTTACTGCAATTTTTGTTGTTTTATACTTCATTATCTGGATAACCGTTTATTGCTGCGTTAAATCCGCAAGCAAAAAGCTTAATTCAAAACTTAACTAACAAATTTTTATTTTCTATTGTATCCCTTCAAATTGTTTGCTATAATGACTTTGTATTATAAAAGCGAAGGGAGCTTTTGATTATGAAAAAAACTCAATGGTATAAGGACGCTGTGTGTTATCAGATATGGCCCCGTTCATTCTGCGACGGTAACGGTGACGGCATAGGCGACCTTGAAGGCGTTCTTTCAAAGCTTGATTATCTTAAAGATCTCGGCATAACCTGCATCTGGTTCTCCCCTCTTTATTGCTCACCCAACGCAGACTTCGGTTATGATATTTCAGATTACAAAAACGTTTCACCCGACTACGGCAACAACGAGCTCTTTAAAAAGGTGCTTGATGAAGCTCACGCAAGAGGCATAAAGGTTATTATGGACCTTGTTGTTAATCACACATCTGATGAGCACGAGTGGTTCAAAAAAGGCATTGATAAAAACAGCAAATACCACGATTATTATTTCTGGCGTGACGGTATGGGCAAAAAGTATCCCAACAACTGGTCATCTCTTTTTGAGGGCAAGGCCTGGGAATACAATAAAGAAAACGGACAGTACTATCTGCACCTTTTCTCAAAGAAGCAGCCCGACCTCAATATGGATAACCCCGCTGTTCGTGAAGAAGTTAAGGATATAATGAAATTCTGGCTGGATATGGGTGTTGACGGCTTCCGTGAAGACGTTATCACCTTCGTATCAAAGAGAAAGGGTCTGCCCAACGGCTTCCCCATCCCCCAGGCCTGCGGTATGGAGCATTATGCCGACGGACCCCATATTCACGAATATCTTACCGAATTCCGTCAGGTTCTCAATAAATATGATTGCTTTGTTGTTGGCGAAGCACCTATGATGACGGTTAACAAAGCTCTCAAATACGTTAAGGAAGGCCCCGATCAGGAGCTTGATATGATGTTCCACTTCCAGCATATGGAAGCTGACTGCATATTTATGGACTGCCTTTCAATCCCCTTCAGCCTTAAAAGACTCAAAAAAGCTTTTTCAAAATGGCAGACCGGTCTTTACGGCAAGAGCTGGAACGCTCTTTATATGGAAAACCACGATCATCCCAGAATCATCAACAGATTCGGCAGCGTGAAATACAGAACAGAAAGTGCAAAATCCATTGCAAACTCATATATGCTTCAGTGCGGCACTCCCTTTATTTATCAGGGTCAGGAAATAGGTATGATAAATATTGATCTGCCCAATGTTGAAGATTATCAGGATGTTTTTGCAACCAACAACTATAAAACTCTTCGCCTTCTCGGCTTCTCCGAAGAGAGTGCAAACCGCCGCCTCAAGACCGGCAGCCGAGGCAATGCAAGAACTCCCGTTCAATGGGATGACAGTGAAAATGCAGGCTTCTCAACCGGCAACCCCTGGATGCCCGTTAACCCCAGCTACAAAGACGGCATCAATGCCAAGGCAGAGATGGAAAATCCCGATTCAATTTATAACCATTACAAAGCTCTTATTAAATTCCGCAAGGAAAATCCCGTTGCGGTTCACGGTGCATATAAAGAATATAACAAATCAAGCAAAGAGCTTTATGTTTATGAGCGTACATACGAGGGCAAGAAGATGCTTGTTATCTGCTCATATTCGGAAAAAGCCGTTCAGTTCTCCGCACCCGCAGGCTATGATTTGAACAAGGGCAAGTGCATTCTTTGCAGCTACAAGGATAACCCCGTTACAAACAACGGCTTCACCACAAGACCCTTTGAAACAAGAGTTTATTTTTACGATTAATTAAACTGTTCCCCCGATGCATATGCTTCGGGGGAATAAAATATGAGGATATAATGGATAACTTTGAAACCATAAATCAATATGCAAAAACTTATTCCGACCCTCCCGAAAGGATAAGACCCTCGGCAAGAGGAATACTTGTTGAAAACGGAAAAATTCTGCTTTCTTATGAGAAGAATACGGGTGTTTATATGTCGCCCGGCGGCGGACTTGAAGAGGGCGAAACCCTTGAGGAATGCTGTGCAAGAGAAATCCGTGAAGAAACGGGTATTGAGGTAAAAGCCTTAAATCATTTCATTACCATTAATGAATACTGCTTTGAAACAATGTATAAAAGCAACTATTTTATCTGCAAAAAAACGGGCGAATCAAAGCCTTCGTTAACCGAAACCGAAATTGAGCACGGCATAACTCCCGTCTGGGTTACGATTGATGAAGCTCTTGAAATCTTCGGTGCTTACTCTTCCAAAAGAGAAGATATTGCAAGCCTTTATCTTCGCGAATTTACGGTTATTTCAAAGTATATTAAAGCTGTATAAATGTAGAGAACGCTGTCCTCAGCGTTCTGCGGAATGTCGGGGACGACATTCCCTACAAAAGCTCGTTCACAATATGCAAAGGAGATTTTACTATGGAAGCTTTGTTCGTAAACAAGTTTGAAACATCCAAAGAACTCACATATGAGGCAGCTAAAGCATACAGAGGGAAAAAATTCTTTATTTACCAAATAGTTTTGTTTGCAACTTTTTTAGTTTTGGCTGCTTTATGGATTTTTGAATCAGGTGACGTAGCTAAAGGCATAAGCACTCTTGCTTTAGGAATTATCTTCTGGGTGTTGCCGATAATCCTTGACCGTTATAACGCAAAGAAAAATGAAAAACGTTTTCTTCTTCTATACAATAAGCTTCCGGAGTCAACTACTTTTTTTTTGACAACAATCTTTTAACCGTAAATGATGCAAACAACGGAGAGTTAAAGGTTGAATATGATAAAATAATCAAAATTAAGCAAAGCAAGAATCTCTATCTTCTTATTCTTAAGGAAAAGATGTATATTATGGTAGACAAAAACCGTTTTGAAAAAGGCTCTTGCAAAGAATTTGAAGAGTTTATAAAAACAAAAGCAGTTAATGCAGAAATAAAGTTATAAGTTAATGGCACGCTTCAAACAAAGCGTGCCGTTTTTTATGATAACATATCAATTATTCTCTTGAATTCGGGTGAATTCCTGAATTCATCAGACAAAGGATATTTTTCCGTCAGAAGCTCCTTCACTCTCCTTTTGGCAATAAATGTGCTGCCGAGGGAGTGTTTATCAAATTCTTTGCCCTTGAACATTGTTGACTGCATAACGGTTATTCTTTCCATCGCATCAAACTTAATTGCAAGCTCCGCAGATTTTTTAAAGCTGTAAATTGCATTTTCATAATCGTTAAGATTAAAATATTTCACTCCCAAATGACCGTAGAGATTCATCATCATTCGCCACATTTTGCCGTAGTTTCCGTCATCATAAACAAATTCAAGATATTCGATTTCTTTTTTAATCGATTCCGTCTGCCACTTATCGGTGCATCTGCTGTTATAAAAATAGAAATGAGAATAAAATGTTGTGCGAAGCAAAAAGCTTTCTTCAATGGCATTCTGAATTTTCAAATCGTGTTCAGGATGATTTTCAGGATAAAATGTGCAGAACATTTCACGGCTGTCACGCATATCGGGCATTTCGCAGATTATTTTTTCACATTTTTCAAACATAACATCCGCATTCTCTTCGTTTAACTGTGAACGGTAATATTCTATCATTACACGCTTTGCTTTTATTCTTATTCTGTCATTAGTACAGTTTCGCTGTATATTGTTATAAATTGCAAATAATTCAGAAGAAACAGCAGATAAATCCTTCGGAAACGCAACAAGACAGCAAAGGTATCTGATTAATACTCTGAAATCACTTGGATACTTTGCTTTCAAATCGCTTATCAATTCTTTCATAAGCTTATGGTCTGTCAGATTATCATATTCCGCAATTTTTGAAACTATTTCGTGTTCGTTCTCTGCTCTGTTGACACCGAGAAGATCATCGGTTGAAACATCAAAAAACGATGCTATAACAGGAAGCATAGTTATATCTGGGTAGCTTTCCGCCCTTTCCCATTTGCTGACTGCCTGAAATGAAACACCGAGAAAATCCGCAAGAGATTCTTGGGTTAATTCCCTTTCTTTTCTTAATCTTTTAAGGTTTTCTGCAAAATAAATATTCATAGCAAATCTCCTTTGATTTATTCTACAGCGCTGTTATGCCTTAATGATACCCGTTTACCGAAGATAAATCAATAACTTGTTTATTGAACGGAATTCTACAGTCTGTTGAAAAAATCAACAGCCGTGACAGTTAAGCCACGGCTGAATTAATTATATAAGCTTTATAAACATTTCAAGTATTCTCTTTGTGCAAAGCTCAAGGTCTGCTCTGGTAAGCTCGCCTTTGTCATAAGCGGCTTTAAGGTCTTCGGGGTAGCCGCAATGCATCTTAAGGTCATTGCCTGCTTTAACCTCTGCAACGGGGTTATTCTTAACGCCCCAGTCAGTTACAACCATACCCTTGAAGCCCCATTCATCACGGAGAATTCCCGTAAGAAGCTCATAGCTTTCGGATGTATGCTGACCGTTGATGCGGTTATATGATGACATAACAGTCCAGGGGTCGCCCTCTTTAACTGCAATTTCAAAGCCCTTGAGATAGATTTCACGGAGTGCCCTTTCGGATATTCTTGCATCAATATCGTAGCGGTTTGCCTCTTTGTTGTTGCAGGCAAAATGCTTCATTGAAACGGCAACCTTCTGCGACTGAACACCTCTTATTGCCGCAGCGGCATTTTTACCTGCTACAAGCGGGTCTTCCGAATAATATTCAAAGTTTCTGCCGCAAAGGGGGTCTCTGTGAATATTGAGTGCGGGTGCAAGCCATACGCCAAGATTGTTTTCTCTGATTTCTGCACCGCCTGCTGCACCAACCTCATATGCAAGCTCGGGATTCCAGGCACAAGCAATAAGCGTTGCACAAGGCCAGGCGGTTGTGGGAATGCCCGTGCAGGTGTCAAGACGCAAGCCTGCGGGGCCGTCTGCCGTGGGCACATAAGGAATTGCAAGACGCTCAATTCCGCCGAACGAGCCCGTGTTGCAAACACCCGTTGTTTTCTGACCGCCTACGATATACATAAGCTCATCAAGAGTAAACTGTGCAACGAATTCATCCATTGTGCATTCCGTGCCTACGCCGTCAAACATAACCTCTTTTTCGGGAGCCTTTGCACCCGTGGGTTCATTGACTGCATAATAATAGCTTTCTTCGCCCATTGGAAGAGCCTCAAACGAACCGTCTGAAAGCATACGCTTGGGAAGCTTGAAGGGCTTACACCAGTTTTTAAGCTGCTCAACAACGGTATCTTCCGAAACCTCATATTCAAATGCAAGCTTTTCTGTATCTCTGACGGAAGTTCCGATATGGAATTCATAATTACCCTTTTCAAGCACATAAGCCGATTTGCAGATTTTTCCGAGGTCATCAAAGCTTGCCATATCGTTAACATCAAAGCACAGAACAACCGTTTCGCTCTCGCCGGGTGCAAGAAGCTTTGTTTTTCTGAAAGCCGCAAGCTCTCTTGAAGGCTTGCCGAGCTTACCCTGCGGTGCACTGTAATAAAGCTGAATAACCTCTTTGCCCGCAACATCGCCCGTGTTCTTAACCGTTGCAACGGCAACAATTTTGCCCTCGCTCTCGCAGCATACTCTGCCGCTGATTTCAAACTTTGTGTATGAAAGACCGAATCCGAACGGGTATCTTACATAATCCTTCGCACCGGGAATTGTTTCAAAATAACGGTAGCCAACATAAATATCATCGGAATAATAAATATGCTGAAAGCTTTCCCAGAATTCTTCCTTGCAGGGATAATAATCATAGGATTTTGTTATTGTGTCAGCCATTTTGCCTGAGGGGTTAACATCGCCGCAAAGAACATCGGCTATTGCAAGACCGCCTTCAAGACCGCCCTGCCAGCCGAAAAGAACAGCAGAAACCGCATCATTCCCGGCAAAATATTCGCAATCGATTGTTGCACCCGAATTGATAACAATAACAACCTTTTTGAAAAGCTTGCCCGCTTTGTCTATAAGCTCCTTTTCAATATCGGAAAGATAATAGTCGCCGCCCTGCGGTCTGCGGTCAACGCCCTCTGCAGAAAAACGGCTGATTGTTATAACCGCAGCATCCGCAAATTCTGCCGCTGATTTTATAAGCTCATCGGGAACTGAAGGCTCTTTAACGTGCATACTTGCAAATGTGTCATAGGTCATATCGTCACGCTTTGTGCAGAATTCCATTGCGTTAACAATATCCCAGGTTGCGTTAATCTGAGCCTGAGTGGGAATATTGACGCTTTCTTTTTCAACATAATCCTTATAGAAATCAACAAGGGGCATAAATACGGAAACCTTGCCCTCTTTTTCTTTCAGTTTAAAGCCGTCATAAATATTATGAATATAGGGCACGTTAACATCGCCGCTTCCGCCGCCGCCCTTTATGTATTCAATGGTAGCCTTGCCGAAAAGAGCAACCTTTTCTCCTCTTTTTAAAGGAAGTGCTTTGCTTTCGTTTTTAAGAAGCACCATACCCTCTGTTGCAGCTTTTCTTGAAAGCTGTGTGTGCTTTGCCGATGCAGTAACGCATCTGCCGTCTTCGCCCAGAGGGATGCAGGGCTGGTATCTGAATCTTGCAAATTTATCCATAATAAGCTCCTTTCACACCTTTTCTATTTTAGCAAAGTTTGCCATAATCTTCTTTGTGCCTGCGGTTGTGAACGCAATTTCAAGAAGAGTATCGTTACCCATAGGCTTCGCACTCAAAACAACACCTTCGCCGTATGCTTTATGCATAACGGTATCGCCCGCATTGAAAACGGTTGTGTTTTTCTGTGCGGGGGCGTGAGTGGGTGCTGCGGAGAAACCTCTTGAAACGCTTGCGGGTCTTGAAGGTGCGGAAATTCCGCCGCCAAAGCCTCTGCTTTCTTTCTTTATGATTTCGCCACTCTTTTCAAGAAGATTATTGGGAATTTCCGTTATAAATCTTGAGGGCGGATTGAATTTTGTTGAGCCGAAAAGAATTCTCATTCTTGCTCTTGTTAAATAAAGCTGCTTCTTTGCTCTTGTTATGCCAACATAAGCAAGACGGCGTTCCTCTTCAATTTCTTCATCGCCGCCCATTGACGACATCTGTGAGGGAAAGATTGTTTCTTCCATACCCGCAAGGAAAACAACGGGGAATTCAAGTCCCTTTGCGGCGTGAATTGTCATCATAACAACTGTTTCCGTTTCGGCATTATAGTTATCAATATCAGTCATAAGCGAAACTTCATTCAGAAAATCGTTGAGAGTACCCTCTTCATTTTCCTGCGAAAATCTGATAAGGTTGTTTGCAAGCTCATCAAGGTTAGCTCTTCTGTCTTCGCAGGTTGCGGGGTCGAGTGCAAGAGATTCATAATAACCCGAAACGTCCATAACCCTTTTGAAAATCTCGCTCATTTCAACAGAATCAAGCTCATCGTTGAAATCCTGAATCATCTGTGCAAAATCCATCATCTTTTTTGCACCGCGGCTGAGCTTCGGGAATTGGTCTGCATTCTTTATTATTTCAAAAAGGCTTGTGCCCAGGCCGTCGGCAATTTCAAGGGCATTATCAACTGATGTGTCGCCTATTCCCCTCTTGGGTTCATTGATGATTCGCTGAAGTCTTACGCTGTCATTGGGGTTTGCGATAACGCTTAAATAAGCAAGTGCATCCTTGATTTCCTTACGGTCATAGAATTTATGCCCGCCGATAATACGGTAAGGAATGCCGTTTCTCACAAATGCCTGCTCCACAAGGTTCGACTGTGAGTTCATTCGGTAAAGCACGGCAAAATCACTGTATCTTTTACCGTTTCTGATTCCGTCAAGCACCTTATCGGCAATATATATGCCCTCATCTCTGTCGGTTTCGGCGGTGTGATAATCAATAAGCTCACCCTTGCCGTTATCTGTCCAGAGATTCTTGCCTTTTCTGTTTTCGTTATTGGCAATAACCGCATTTGCGGCATCAAGAATATTCTGTGTTGAACGGTAATTCTGCTCAAGACGGATAACCTTTGCATTAGAATACTGATGCTCAAAGCTTAAAATATTTTCAATGGTTGCACCGCGGAATTTATAAATACTCTGGTCATCATCACCAACAACGCAGATGTTTTTATATCCGCCTGCAAGCAGAGAGGTTAAAAGATACTGTGCGTGGTTGGTATCCTGATATTCATCAACCATTATGTATTTGAATTTTCTCTGATAATAAGAGCGAACATCTTCATTATCCTGAAGCAAACGCACGGTATTGACTATAATATCGTCAAAATCCATTGCATCGGCGTTTTTGAGCCTTGACTGATATGCCTCATAAACCGCACCGATATTTCTCTTGCGGATATCGTTATAATTCTGCTGAATAAACTCTGCGGGTGAAATCATCATATCCTTGGCGGCACTTATTGCACCGAGAACACTCTTGGGCTGCAGTATTTTATCGCTGAAGCCAAGCTGTTTGAGGCAGTCCTTAATAACACGCTTGCTGTCATCGGTATCATAAATAGTGAAATTTGATGAATAGCCGATTAAATCTGCATTTCTTCTTAAAATGCGTACGCAGGCGGAATGAAAGGTGCTTGCCCAGATATCAAGAGCCTGCTCTCCGAGCATTCTTTCAAGACGCTCTTTAAGCTCGCCCGCCGCCTTATTCGTGAAGGTAATCGCAAGGATTTCCCAGGGCTTTGCGGCATTGACCTTCAAAAGATGCTCAACATCAAAAGCATCGCTCAGTGTTCCCTCTGCAACCGCACGCAGAATAGCCATATCCCCGTCGGTTGGCATAACGGGAACCTCATCACTGTAATATGCATTGCCGTATTTCATTATGTTTGCAATTCGGTTAACAAGCACGGTTGTTTTTCCGCTGCCTGCACCTGCAAGCACCAAAAGCGGTCCTTCTGTTGAAAGGACCGCTTTTTTCTGCATATCATTGAGTGATTTAAAATCATTTTCTATTATCTTTTTTCTTAAAGAAAGAAATTCATTTAAAATCATTTTTTACCTCAGATTGAAATTTCGTGTGCAATCTTATAAAGCTCATCGTTTACCGAACGCTCCATATTGAGTGCTTCATAAATATCATAATCGATAATGTGGTCATCCTTCTGAACAACAACTCTGTTGCCGATGCCCTGCATAAGAAGCTGAACAGCCTTGTAGCCCATCTGGCTTGCAGCAACTCTGTCGCGTACTGTGGGCGAGCCGCCTCTCTGAACGTGACCGAGAACGATTGCTCTTGATTCAACCTCGCATTCCTTCTCAATTCTTCTTGCAAGGGCTTCAACGCCGCCGATACCCTCTGCAACCATAACGATGAAATGCTTCTTATCTGTTTTCTGTGTTCTTCTGATTCTTTCAATAACGTGCTTTTCAATTTCGCAGCTGATTTCGGGAATAACTATTGCCGTTGCACCAACAGCAATACCTGCATTGAGAGTAAGGTCACCGCATCTGTTGCCCATAACCTCAACAACAATGCATCTGCTGTGGGATTCAACTGTATCTCTTACACGGTCAACCATCTGCATAATTGTGTTAAGGCAGGTGTCATAACCGATTGTGTAATCTGAACTTACAATATCATTATCTATTGTGCCGGGAACACCGATACAGGGAATGCCTCTGAGTGAAAGGTCTCTTGCACCTCTGAACGAGCCGTCGCCGCCGATAACAACAATGCCCTCAATACCGTATTTTTTGCAGGTATCGATAGCCTTCTGCATACCTGCTTCCTCTTTGAAAGCAAGGCATCTTGCGGAGCGAAGCATTGTTCCGCCTCTGTGGATAATATCGGAAACGCTTCTTATATTGAGTTCACGGAGATCCTCTTCGATAAGACCCTGATAGCCTCTGTTGATACCGTAAACCTTCATTCCGTTTTCGCAAGCAGTTCTTACAACGGCTCTGATAGCCGCATTCATACCGGGGGCATCGCCGCCGCTTGTTAAAACGCCAATAGTCTTCATATCTTTATACTCTCCTTAAAAATTACTACACTATATAATACACTTTAAATGCTGCAATGTCAATTATAAATAAACAGCTTTTGACAAAATTCCGCCCATTATTCGTTATAAATAACATTTGAATCGCCGAGGACTTTACGAAGCTCACGAAGAAGAACTTTGTTAACATCAATATTCTGCCCTATGGGATTGCGGTTGTATTCCTTTTTATCGGCAAAATAATAATAAAGCGGGGTTTCTCCGTCAAAAATTGCAAGCAAGCGTCTGCAAACCTCAATCTGCGGCGATGAAGCATTGTCAAATCTTAAAAACAGACCCTTCGCCTTTTTCTTTTCGGGCTTTTGCTCCGGTCCGGCAGTTTTTTCAGCAGCTTTTTCATCGGGACACGGACCTATATTTTCACAAACGATTTTTGTATCCTCATCCTCACGCATACTGACTCTTCCGCGAATCAGCACAACATTGCCCTCTCTTATATGGAGCCTGCATTCTTCAAGTGTTTTCGGAAAAACAATAACCTCTGTTGAGCCCGTTTCATCTTCAACGGTGAGAAACGCCATTGTTGTGTCGCTCTTGGTTATTTTCTTTTTAACCGAGCTGATTAATCCGAGAACAACTACTCTGTCGTTATCCTTATATTTTGCCGATTCTTCATCAATAATATGAAAAAGCTTTGCACATTTGAGGCTTTCGGAAAGGCTGCGGTATTTAGCCATAGGATGGCCCGAAAGATACATTCCCGCAACCTCTTTTTCATATTGAAGAAGTATTTCAGGCTTGAATTCTTCAAGCTCGGGATATGAGAATGTTGCAGTAATCGGCTCCTCGTCATAGCTTTGGCTCATCAAATCGCCAAAGCCGAGCTGGCCGTCAACATTTCTTCTTTTTTCGCTTTCAATCTCTTCAAGCACGCTGTCAATAACGGTAAACATCTGCCTTCTGTTGGCACCGAGCCCGTCAAAAGCACCGCATTTAATGAGGCTTTCAAGAGAACGGCGGTTAAAATCCTTGCCGTGCATTCTCTTGCAGAAATCGTAAAAATCAACGAATTTTCCGTTTTGGGTGCGTTCATCAATTATTCTTTTAATGAATCCCCTGCCGAGATTTTTAACGGCAAGAAGGCTGAAATGGATATTTCCGTCTGAAACAGCAAACGAATCAAGGCTTTCGTTGATATGCGGCGGCAAAATTTTTATGCCGAGCCTTGAGCATTCATTGATATACTGAACAACCTTGCCTGTGTTATCAAGAAAGCTTGTGAGCAGGGCTGCAAGGAATTCGCAGGGATAATGGCATTTGAGATAAGCTGTCTGATAAGCAACATAGGCATATGCAGCGGCGTGAGCTTTATTGAAAGCGTATGAAGCAAAAGACATCATTTCGTCAAAGATTTCATTTGCCACTCTCTCGTCGATACCTCTTCTGACCGCACCCTCGCATATGATATTGCCGTTTTCATCAACCATACCGTGAACAAAGTGCTCACGCTCTTTAACCATAACATCGTGCTTCTTTTTGCTCATTGCACGGCGTACAATATCAGCTCTTCCGTATGAATATCCCGCAAGCTCACGGCAAATCTGCATAACCTGCTCCTGATAAACCATACAGCCGTAGGTAACATCAAGAATATTTTTAAGCTGCGGAGTTTTATATTTTATCTTATCGGGATTGTGTCGGTTTTCGATATAAGTCGGAATGGAATCCATAGGACCCGGGCGGTAAAGAGAAATAACCGCAATAAGGTCTTCAAGGCTTTCGGGATGAAGCTGTGAGAGCACGCTTCTCATACCTGCGGATTCAAACTGGAAAACGCCCTCGGTCTGGGCGGCACACATCATTTCAAAAACCGCTTTATCTTCAAGGCTGACTTTGTTTATATCAAAATCAGGGTTAGTTTTTCTTATCATTTTCTCGGCAGAGCTGATAACGGTGAGCGTTCTCAAACCGAGAAAATCCATTTTTAAAAGTCCGAGCTCTTCAAGAGTTGTCATCGGGAACTGTGTTACTATAGCTTCATCGTTTCTTGCAAGAGGAACATATGAAACAACGGGGTCGTGAGTGATAACAACACCCGCTGCGTGAGTTGAAGCGTGGCGGGGCATTCCCTCAACCTTGCGTGCCATATCAATGAGCTCACGGGCTTCATCGTCATTATCATAAAGTGCTTTGAACTCCGCAGAGCGTTTTAGTGCTCTGTCAAGAGTTATATTAAGCTCGTTGGGCACCTGTTTTGCAATATGGTCAACGGTTGAATAAGCGATTCCCATTGCTCGTCCCACATCACGAAGTGCGGCTTTCGCCGCCATTGTTCCAAAGGTTACAATCTGTGCAACGTGGTCTGCACCGTATTTCTCTATAACATAATCAATAACCTCTGCTCTTCTTTCAAAGCAGAAATCAACGTCAAAATCGGGCATACTTACTCTTTCGGGGTTAAGAAAACGCTCAAAAAGTAAGCTGTATTTCATAGGGTCAATGCCCGTTATGCCTATGCAGTATGCACATATACTCGCTGCACCCGAACCTCTTCCCGGTCCGACGGGAATGCCCATCTCCTTTGCCTGCCTGATAAAATCGTGAACTATAAGATAATAATCCGTGTAGCCCATTCTGTCTATGACTCCGAGCTCATAATTGAGCCTGTCCACATATTCCTTGGGCGGATTTTCACCGTATCTTTCAACAAGACCCTTTTTGCAGAGCATTGCAAACCAATCAAAATGATTCCAGCCCTCGGGCACTTCAAAATGAGGTAACTTTGTTTTGCCGAATTCAAACTCAACCGAGCATCTTTCGGCGATTTTTGCGGTGTTTTCAACAGCCTCGGGGCAATCGGGAAAAGCTTCAAGCATCTCTTCTTCACTCTTGAGATAGAACTCCTGAGTACCGAATTCAAGACCCGTATCCTCACCGAGAATATGGTTGGTCTGAATGCAGATGAGCACCTGCTGCATTCTTGCATCCTCTTTTTCAACATAATGGGCATCGTTGGTTGCCGCAAGAGGAATACCCGTTTCTTTTGACAAACGGATTAAATCGGGAATAATCTGCTGCTGTTCACCCAAACCGTGATTCTGAATTTCAATATAATAATTATCTTTACCGAAGGTTTCTTTATACCAATTTGCAACTTTAACCGCTTCCTCATAGTCATTATGAAGAAGTGCCTGCGAAACCTCACCCGCAAGGCAGCCTGAAAGTGCAATAAGACCCTCGTGATGCTTTTCAAGCAAATCCTTATCAACTCTGGGTTTGGTGTAAAAACCGTTTACCCAGCCCTCGGAAACGAGCTTGATTAAATTTTTATAGCCCTCATTGTTCTTGCAAAGAAGAACAAGATGGTATCTCTCGTTATCTATTCCGTGCACCTTATCAAATCTTGAACGGGGTGCAACATAAACCTCGCAGCCAATAACGGGCTTTATTCCCCTTTTAAGGGCTGCTCTGTAAAAATCTATAACACCGTACATAACACCGTGGTCTGTTATGGCAACAGAGGTCTGACCCATACTTTTGATTTTATCAAGCATAGGTTCGATTCTGCAGGCACCGTCAAGCAGACTGTATTCACTGTGAACGTGAAGGTGTGTAAAAGACATTGTTATTCTCCGTTTTTCAAATTCTCGGCAAATTTAACTATTCTGCCGAGTCTGTGGTTAACTCCCGAACGGCTGATGGGTTCATCGAGCATCTGCTCCAAATCTTTAAGGCTCGCCTCGGGATTTTCAAGCCTTAACTCCGCAATTTTCTGCAAATTCTCAGGCAGTGCCGAAATTCCGCACTTGCCCTCGATATATTCAATCGCTTCAAGCTGAAGCTTTGCAGCATCAACGGTTTTATTTATGTTTGAAATTTCAAAATTAATTCTTCTGTTAATCTTGTTTTTCACATCTTTTTCAATCTTTACATTCATTATGTAAAGCGATGCATTGGCTGCACCCATAATTGCAAGAATATCCTCTATGCTCTCGCTGTCTTTGAAATAAATAACGTGGTTGCCTTTTCTTACGATATATTTCGGATTAAGCCCAAGCTCATCCATAAATTTCATAAGGTCGGCAGAAAGTCTTTTATAGGGCACAACAAATTCAAGATGATAGCCTCTCTCGGGGTCTGTAACCGTGCCGCAAGAGAGAAAAACGCCTCTGAGAAAAGCGGCGGAGCAACATTCCTCCGATATGTTTGCACGGTTAATTCTTAAGGTTGCCTCCTTGGAGGTATGTCCGAATTTTTCAAATGCCTTTTCTTTATCCTTATCCGTTTTAAGGTAAGCTGTCTGCTTTTTTGTGCCCGTTTCGCTTATCACGGGCTCAACCTCGCAGTAATCCTTTAAATATGATAAATACAAAGAAAAAACATCGTTGTTTTCGGTTGTTATTGAAAAGTTATATTTTGAGAAATGAGCAAAAAGCACAAGCCCATAGACTTGTGCGTGAAAACAGCAGGAGGAAAGATTCTCTGCGTTTGCCAATTCACTTTTTAATTCCGACGAAAAAGACACGGCAATTCCTCCCGTTAAATGATTTTCACTTCGGGCTCAAGCAAAACACCCGTATTTTCATAAACAGTTTTTTGGCAGTGGGCAATAAGCTCATTAACATCCTTTGCGGTTGCCGAGCCGGTATTGATAACAAAACCTGCGTGCTTTTCGCTCACCTGAGCACCGCCGACTGTGAAGCCTTTTAAGCCGCACTGCTCAATAAGAGCACCCGCAAAATATCCTTCGGGTCTTTTAAATGTGCTGCCCGCACTCGGGAATTCAAGCGGCTGCTTATCCTTACGGCGTGACATAAGGTCATCCATTTTTGCTTTTATCTCTTCCTTATTGCCTTTCTGAAGCTTTAAGGTGAGTGATGTGATGATATAATCCTTATCGGAATAAACGCTTTTTCTGTAGCCGAGCTTTAATTCCTCGCCCGAAAATGAGCCTTCAACACCGTTTTTCAGGTGCCCACACTCAACAAGAACATCCTTCATTTCTCCGCCGTATGCACCTGCGTTCATATATGCCGCACCGCCCGCCGTGCCCGGAATTCCGAATGCAAATTCAAGACCCGTGAGCGAATTTTCAAGTGCAAAACGGCAAAGCCTCATAAGTGAAGCTCCGCTTTGGCAAACGATTGTTGTTTCATCAACAAGTTCAATTTTATCAAAGCGGCAGGTATTGATAACAACACCTTTTACGCCTTCGTCACCGACAAGCAGATTGCTGCCTTTTCCGAGAATGAAAACGGGCATTTTCTGCTCATCGGCAAACGAAACAATGTTTTTAATTTTTTCAAGACTATCGGGAAAAACCATAGCATCAGCCTTACCGCCGATTTTAAAGCTTGTATAGTCGCTGAGTAAAGCGGTTTCTGAATATTCACATCCGATTTTTTTGCACAAAGCAAAAAGTTCACTATATAAGCTCATAGTTTCCTCCGATTAAAAAAATAATTATTCGTCAAGTAAAGCAGCACCGAAAATGCCTGCGTCATTGCCGAGCTCTGCAGCAACAACCTTGGTCTGCTTGCTTGAATGTATGCTGTAGTGTTCGTTATTAATATGTTCAATCATAGGAGCAAGAAGAGTTTCACCCTCGTGGCTGATGCCGCCGCCGATGCAAACAAATTCAGGCTGGAATGTGTTGATGATATTGATAACACCGACTGATACATAATAAATATAGTTATCAACAACCTTCTTTGCTGTTTCGTCACCAAGACGCATTGCATCAAAAGCTGTTCTGCCGCTTGCGTTATCTATATTACCGTTAACTATCTGCCACATTTTGCTCTCTTTATCTTCAAGCATTGCTTCCTTGGTCTGTGAGATAAGAGCTGTTGCGGATGCATACTGCTCCCAGCAGCCTTTTCTGCCGCAGTTGCACTGCTTGCCGTTAACAGCAATAACTGTGTGGCCCATTTCGCCTGCCGCATAGTTAACACCGCTTACGATTTTACCGTTAACAATAATGCCGCTGCCAACGCCCGTGCCGAGAGTTACTGCAACAAAGTTACCAACACCCTTGCCTACACCTGCGATTGCTTCGCCGAGTGCTGCACAGTTTGCATCGTTATCAAGATATACGGTTTTGCCTATTCTTGCTTCAAGCATTTCCTTTGCGGGAACATTCTCAAACGCAAGGTTATTTGCAAACTCAATATAACCCGTATCTTTGTTTACAGAGCCGGGAGTGCCCACACCAACAGAAACAACCTCATCCATTGAGATTCCGGCATCCTTGACTGCCATTTCAACAGCAAGAGCAATATCATCAAAAATTTCTTCAGCAGGTCTGGGGCATCTGGTTTTAACCTTGCCTCTGCCGATAATTTTCATATCTTCGGAAACAACGCCAACCGCAATATTTGTTCCTCCGAGATCAACACCGATTCTATACATATTATTACCTCCAAAAAAGTTTTATAATTACTGATTAAAAATTATGCCAGAACTCAAGTTCCTTTTTTGCGGGAATTATATCGTCTGTCATTCCAAGGCTGTGAAGCAGCTCCCTCGCCGCATTATAGCCCATTTTTTTCTGTCTGTTATTCATAGCCGCAGCTTCAATAATAATCGAAAGATTTCTGCCGGGCTTTACGGGAACGGTTGTTATGGGAACCTTTATATCGAGAATTTCGGTATATTCGTTATCCATTCCGAGGCGGTCATAAACCTTTTCACTGTCCCACGGTTCAAGCTGAACAACCATATCAACCTTTTCTGTCATCTTAACGGCACCCATACCGAAAAGACGCCTTGCATTGAGAATGCCGACACCGCGAAGCTCAATAAAATGGCGGATGTTATCGGGGGCGGAGCCAACAAGAGTTTTATTTGATACTCTTCTGATTTCAACCGCATCATCGGCAATAAGTCTGTGTCCCCTCTTGATAAGCTCAAGGGCTGTTTCGCTTTTACCTACTCCGCTGTCACCGAGAATAAGAACGCCTTCGCCGTAAACCTCAACAAGAACACCGTGGCGGGTTATTCTTTGTGCAAGCTCAACTCCGAGATATGAAATTGTTGCAGACATACTGCCCGAGGTTGATTCGGAAGTGCCGAGAACGGGAACCTCGTATTTTTCGGCAAAGCTCAAAAACCGTTTTCCGCAGGTTAAGCCTCTTGTTACAACAACTGCGGCGGGACGCTTTGAGAAAAATCTTTCAAGACATTCAAGAAAAGCTTCTTTATTAAGGCTCTTGAAATATTCAAGCTCCGTGAGTCCAAGGAACTGTATGCGGGCAGGGTCAAAATAATCCTCAAAGCCCGTCAGGATAAGCCCGGGTCTGTTAACATCCTGTGCGGTTATGTAAATATCCGCAATATCCTTCGGAGTATAAATAACCTGAAAGGATAAATCGTTTACTACCTTTTCAAGCGAAACGGAATATTTGCTGCTCATACCAACTCTCCTTTTGGCATTTATCGATATAAACCCATATTAATTGTATTATAAAATATATTCTTATTTTTTCCAACCCTTTTTTGATAAAAATTTTAAAAAATAACGGCACAAAATGCATTTTTATGCTCTGTGCCGTAAAAATTCTTATTAAAGCTGAGTTGCAATTCCCTCAAACTTTGTTTTCGCTTCGGTAACATTCTGTGCCTGGGCTGCGGCGGGGCTGTACCAGCCTCTTTTCTGCATATCGCCGAAAACGGTGAACTGAATGTTATGCTCATCGTTAAGAATTTTAAGCATATCATTTTTAAGCTGTTCGTTCACACACTCGTTGGTAAAGGTATTGTAAGAACCGGTAATGTGCTTCTGCGATGAAAGCACGTCATCCATAATTTCTCTGTCGGTGAGATTCATCGGTATTCCTCCTTAATAAAGATAACCCATAAGGGTATCAAAATGCTGCTTATGCTGATTTGCAATCTGCTCGCAGGTTGATTTAATCTGAGGGTCGCTTGCAGACTGTGCATACGCTCTGTATTTCTTTATGAGGTTCTGTTCGCAGTTGAGCTGATCTTCAATTGCCGAAAGCTCTTTTGCTGTGAGATTTGCCATAATAACTCTCCTTTGCATTGTTGTGAATTTAGTATTTGCTACAAAAATAAAATAATACGGTTTTATTTTGTTGACAAACAAAATTCAATATGCTATATTGGCAAAAACAAACGAGGTAAATTTTATGAACACATATCTTTTCTCAAAATTTGATATGGATATGAATTGGCTTGCACAGCACGATTATCAGTCGGCTTGCAGGCTTATACCTCTATATTCATTTTGGGATAGATAACTATATATTTCCATATGTTTATAACGGTGTAAGCAGCTGCAGATGCTTACACCGTTTATTTTTTATACAAAGGAGAATTGTTATGAAATTATTTGATTTAATCAAAAAGAAGCTTTTCAAAAAGCAACCTGTAAAAACAGGTAATCATCTTGTAGATTTCTATAACCGTATCGACGAGGATTCACGCCTTTTATCAAAGCACGGCAGAATTGAATTCCTTACAACCACAAAGTATATTGAGAAATATCTGAAGGACGGAATGAAGATTATGGAAATCGGTGCCGCTACCGGCAGATACTCACATTACTTTGCTCAAAAAGGTTTTGAGGTTGATGCCGTTGAACTCATTGAGCATAACATTGAGATTTTCAAAACAAAAACACAGCCGAATGAAAAAATCAGAATCAGACAAGGAAACGCAATCAATCTGTCCGAATATCCCGATGAAAGCTATGATATAACGCTTTTGCTCGGTCCTATGTATCATCTCTATACGGTTGAAGAACAGAAAAAAGCTCTGTCAGAAGCAATGCGAATCACCAAAAACGGCGGCTACGTTTTCGTTGCATACTGTATGGTTGACCCTTCTGTGTTAACGGGGATTTTCAAAAACAATAAGGTTCAACAAAGCATTGAAGACGGTCTTATTGACACCGAAACCTTTGAAACATTTTTCCCTCCGCACGGCATTTTCAAGCTCTATACCAGAGATGAAATATTTGAGCTGACGGAAAAACTGAATGCTCAAAGACTTCATTTTGTTGCGACTGACGGCTATGCCTGCCATATGCGTGAAGTAATCGACAAAATGGATAACGAAACCTATGAACTGTATCTGAAATACCATTTCAAAACCTGCGAAAGACAGGATTTAATCGGTTTATCACACCACACACTTGATGTGTTGAGAAAGGATGAAATTAATGAATAAAACAAATCAAGAATTATATTATGAAAGAACTCCCGTTCTCGAAACAGAACGACTGATTTTAAGACCTTTAACCCCCGAAGATGCCGAAACAGCATTTATTTGGCACAGCGACCCGAGAGTTAACAAGTTTATGTCTTATCCTCTTTACACCGAAATTAGCCAAACTGTTCGATGGATTACTGAAATAGTCCCCGTTGAAGAAGATTTTCATTGGGGAATAGTGCTGAAAGAAGGCAATGTTCTTATCGGAAGTATCAGCATTGGACCGATGGGAAATGATGACGGAGCCTGGGGTTTCGGCTATAACATAAGATATGAGTATTGGAACAACGGTTACACAACCGAAGCCACAAAACGAATTATAGAGTTTTCACATAATGTTCACGGTGTAAAAGATTTCACGGCAAGTCATGCTGTTGATAACCCTGCATCGGGCAGAGTTATGGAAAAGTGCGGTTTGAAATTTGAAAGCTTCGGCGAACATTCCAAGCGTGACGGCTCTGTGACTTATAAAGTTAAGAATTACAGAATGCATATTGATTAAATTTAAATATGGACAAAAAAAACGGCTGCTACCGATTGGTAACAGCCGTAAAATATTTTATGAGAATTACATCATACTTGCAACTTCTGCTGCAAAGTTTTCTTCTTTCTTTTCGATGCCTTCGCCCTTTGCAAGACGGGTGAAGCCTGTAACCTTGATTTCAGCACCGAGCTTCTTTGCAACATCTGCAACATAGCCTGCAACTGTGCCGTCAAAAAGGTCTGAACGAACGAAAGTCTGATCAAGAAGGCAGATTTCTTTAAGCTGCTTCTTAATACGGCCTTCAACTGCACCTGAGAAGATCTTGTCGTTTACATACTCTTCTTTACCTGCTACTGCAAGCTCTGCAAGAGTTGCAACTGCTTCCTTTGAAAGGAAGTTGAAGAGGAAGTTATTGTTCTTCTGCTCTTCATAAGCTGCTATATCTTCATCACTGAAAAGCTTATCATTAACAGCTTTTTCAAAAAGCTTTCTGAGGATGGGCTTGGGAAGTGACTCGGGCTTATTCAATGAGCTGTCGATTGTGATGGACTTCATCTTTGCAAGCTCATCAGCTGAAATATCTTCCTTGCTCAAATATTCGGGGCTCATAGCTGCAACCTGCATAGCGATGTTTTTACCCATAGCAACAAACTCAGCGTTATCTGCTGCATTTGTTTCAAAGCTTACGAGAACACCAACGGAACCGCCGCCGTGAATGTAGGAAACTGCTGTTCCTTCAACAAGAACAAAACGGCGAAGCTTGAGGTTTTCGCGAATCTTGAGGAAGAGCTCCTGAATTGAATCGGCAACTGAAAGGCTGCCGTCTGAAATTGTTGTTGCAAGAAGTGAATCAAGATCTGCGGGCTTTGCTTCAACAACTGTTTTTGCAATCTGGTTTGCAAGAGCCTTGAATTCGGGGCCGTTGCCAACGAAGTCTGTTTCGCAGTTAAGCTCAACAAGAGCTGATGCAACACCGTTTGAGTAAAGACCGATAACGCCTTCTGCTGCAATTCTGCTTGCCTTCTTGGCTGCAGTTGCAAGACCCTTCTCACGAAGGATGTCTATTGCCTTATCCATATCACCGTCGGCTTCAACGAGTGCCTTTTTGCAATCCATCATACCAACGTTTGTTTTTTCTCTGAGAGCCTGAACGTCTTTAGCTGTGAATGCCATTGTATTATTCCTCCTCTGATACTGCTTCTTCTGCTGCAGGAGCAGTCTGCTCGCCCTGTCTGCCTTCGATAACTGCATCAGCCATAGCACCTGCAATAAGCTTTACTGCACGGATAGCGTCATCGTTACCGGGGATAACATACTCAACTTCATCGGGGTCGCAGTTTGTGTCAACGATTGCAACGATGGGAATGCCGAGCTTGTGTGCTTCAAGAACAGCGATTCTCTCTTTGCGGGGGTCAACTATAAACATAGCTGCGGGCTGCTTCTTCATTTCTGTGATGCCGCCCATAAACTTTTCGAGCTTTTCGATTTCGAGATTAAGCTTTGTTACTTCCTTCTTGGGAAGAAGATCAAATGTGCCGTCAGCTTCCATAGCCTTGAGCTGAGCGAGTCTCTTAATTCTCTTCTGGATTGTGTTGAAGTTTGTGAGCATACCGCCGAGCCAACGAGCGTTAACATAAGGCATACCGCAACGCTCTGCTTCTTCCTTAACGGAATCCTGAGCCTGCTTCTTTGTGCCTACGAAGATAACTTCGCCGCCGTCTGCTGCGATCTCACGGATGAACATATAGGCTTCTTCGAGCTTCTTAACTGTTTTCTGAAGGTCGATGATGTAGATGCCGTTACGTTCTGTGAAGATGTACTCTGCCATTTTGGGGTTCCATCTTCTGGTCTGATGTCCGAAATGGACACCTGCTTCGAGTAATTGCTTCATTGATACTACTGACATGATTTTTCCTCCTAAGTTTATTTTGTATCTGTCAGATACGAACCGCCGCAAAGCCTGATATTAACACGGATTTTGCAATCCGCACTTATAATAAGAATAGCTCTGCGTGTGATTTGCCTTGGAATTATATCACAACTTTTTGCAAAATGCAATAGTTATTTCTAAAATAATATTATTTTTATTCTCTGTGCCACTTAACGCCCTGAGCTGTATCTTCAAGAACAATGCCCATTGCTTTAAGCTCGTCTCTTATTCTGTCTGCCTCTGCCCAATTCTTATCTTTTCTTGCCTGAGTTCTTGCGGCAATCATTGCATCAATATCTTCATCAAGAGTTTCGGTTTTTCTGTTATAAACAAGGCCGAGAACACCTGTGAGCTCATCAAAAATCTTTGCGGCATATTCGGCAGTTGCCTTTGTTTCGCCCTTGCCGATTACAAGAGAATTAATATCTCTTACAAGCTCAAACACTGCGGCGATACCGTCTGCGGTGTTAAGGTCATCATCCATAGCCTCAACAAACTGCGAAACTCTCTTATCAAGCTGCTCTTTAATCTGAGCGTTAAGCTCACCTTCCGCTGCGTTTTTCAGCTCAAAATCAATGCTGTCACGGCAGGTGTAAAGTCTTGCAAGCGAAGCCTTGCACTGCTCGATAATATCAATGCTGTAGTTGATGGGGCTTCTGTATGACGAAGAAATCATAAGATAGCGGATGGGCTCATAGCCGTATACGGAAGCAACATCACGAACGGTTTTGAAGTTGCCGAGAGATTTTGACATCTTAACGTTATCAACATTGATATATCCGTTATGCATCCAATAATTTGCAAAGGGCTTGCCGGTGTAGCATTCGCTCTGTGCAATTTCGTTTTCGTGGTGAGGGAAGATAAGATCCTGACCGCCGCAATGAATATCAATGCTTTCGCCGAGGTATCTGCAAACCATTGCCGAGCATTCAATATGCCAGCCGGGTCTGCCCTTGCCCCAGGGTGACTCCCAATAAGGCTCGCCGGGCTTTGCAGCCTTCCAGAGTGCAAAATCCATAGGCTCCTTTTTGGTGTCGCCAACCATAATTCTTGCACCCGCCTCAAGCTCTTCAAGAGGCTGGTGTGAAAGCTTGCCGTATTCATCAAAGGTTTTGGGGCTGAAATAAACATCGCCGTCAACCGCATAAGCGTGGCCGTTTTCAATAAGACCGCTTACAATTTCGATAATCTTATCAATGTTTTCGGTTGCCTTTGGATGAATATCGGCAGGTCTGAAATTGAGACCCTTTGCATCGGTCCAGAATTCCTCAATATATTTCTTTGCAACCGCATCGTAGGTTGAATCCTCTTCGTTTGCACGCTTGATGATTTTATCGTCAATATCGGTGAAATTCTGAACAAAAGTTACTTTATAACCTCTGTATTCAAGGTATCTTCTGAGAACATCAAATACACATATGGGTCTTGCGTTACCGATATGGATAAAATTATAAACGGTGGGACCGCAAGCGTAGATTTTTACTTCGCCCTCTTTGATGGGCACAAATTCCTGCTTTTCTTTTGTGAGTGTGTTAAAAATTCTCATCGTTTATCTCCTTTTATTTAATTCTTCTTTAAGCTCTGTTATTTCGGTTTCAAGCCTTGCAATTTCCTGGGCAACGGGGTCGGGAATATGAACCTGGTCAAGCTCTTCAACCCTCATTCCGTCACGCTTAACTACTCTTGCGGGAACACCGACTGCGGTTGAATTTGACGGTATATCGGAAAGAACAACCGCACCCGCCGCAATTCTTGAATTATCGCCTATATTAAGAGGTCCGAGCACCTTTGCACCCGAGCCAATCATAACATTGTTGCCTATAGTGGGATGTCGTTTTCCCACATCTTTACCCGTGCCGCCGAGGGTTACTCCCTGGTAGATTGTTACATCGTCACCGATGATTGCCGTTTCACCGATAACAACACCCGTACCGTGGTCGATAAAGAAGCGTTTGCCGATTTTTGCGGCAGGGTGAATTTCAATTCCGGTTTTTCTTGATGCTCTCTGGGATACCCAGCGTGCAAGAAAATAAAGCTTTCTGCTGTAAAACTTATTGGCAAGTCTGTGCAGTCTTATCGCTTTAAGACCCGGATACAGAAAATAAATTTCAAAAAATGAACGTGCGGCAGGGTCTCTTGCTTTTACGCAAGCAATATCCTCCCGTAGCTGTTTAAACATAAAATACCCCCAAAAACAATAAAACCTCCGCAGCCAAAAATGACTACGGAGGCGTTAATACGCGGTTCCACTCCTGCTTATAACTCAAGGTATCATATAATACCCCTGACCAGTAACGCGGCCAAAACGCACAGAGATACTGTTATTTCCCCCTGCGTGCCGGCGGGTGCATTTCTCTGAATTCGGCATAAGAAGCATTTTCAGCTGCCTGCTTCCTCTCTGATATGCGTCTGAACGCAGATACTCTCCCGACGATTGCATTTATTATATTTCTATATTGCATTATATGACTGCAAAGCAAAAATGTCAAGCGGTTTTATTTTGAAAAATCAATAACCTTTAATCCGTCTGCAATGTAAATTATTCCCGATATTACGGTTAAAGCTGCGGTTATTCCGAGAAGAATGTTGCTGATTAATGCAAATACCGCAAAATCGAGCGAAAATGCGTTGACAAAATGGATGGCAAGCATTATTCCGATTGAAGAAACCATCTGGCTGACGGTTTTGAGCTTGCCCCAGATATTTGCCGCAATAACAACTCCCTGTGCCGCCGCAACAAGCCTGAATGAGGTTACAAGGAATTCCCTTGTTAAAACAATCATAACAATCCAGATATTGCAAAGCCCCATATCCATAAAAGCGAGCAATGCCGCAGTAGTGAGCATTTTATCCGCAAGCGGGTCGCAGAGTTTGCCGAAGGTTGTTATCTGATTATTTTTGCGTGCAAGCTTGCCGTCAACAAAATCAGTAATCGAAGCAACGATAAATATTACTGCCGCAACAAGATAATGATAATTGAATTCCATAAGCATTGCTGCAAGATAAACGGGAGTGAGTATTATTCTTGCAACGGTTAATTTGTTGGGTAAATTCATTTCTGTTATTATTCGCCGATGTCTTTACCTATAAGGTCATAATCGTTGACGCCGATTATAACAACATCCGCAAAATCTCCGTTTTCATAATTCTTATCGGTTGTGAAAGAAATTGTGCCGTCAATTTCGGGTGCATCCATATATGTTCTTCCGCTGTAGCTGTCGCTGTAGGAATCATAATCCTCAACGATAACTCTGTAGGTTTTGCCTATTCTGCTCTGGTTCTTCAAAGTTACGATTTCAAGCTGATCCTGCATTATTATTTCGCCTCTGCGTACCTTGACATCCTCTTCAACCTGATTATCCATATCAAATGCGGGAGTGCCCTCCTGCGGAGAAAACGCAAAGCAGCCCAGACGGTCAAATTCCATTTCATTAACAAACTCTGCAAGATTTTCAAATTCTTCCTCACCTTCGCCGGGGAAGCCTACAATAAAGGTTGTTCTGATAACAGCATCGGGAAGCTTTTCTCTTATTTTATTGACGGTTTCGCGAAGATATGCGGAATCTCCCCTTCTGTTCATTGCCTTGAGAATATTATCATCAGCGTGCTGAAGCGGCAAATCAATATAATTGAGAACCTTGGGCTGCTTTGCCATTGTGTCAAGCAGCTCGTCGGTTATTTTATCGGGATAACAATAAAGCATTCTTATCCATTCAATGCCGTCAATTTCGCAAAGGGCATCAAGAAGCTCGGGCAGACGAAGTTTGCCGTAAAGGTCAAAGCCGTAATTTGTTGTATCCTGTGCAATAAGAATGATTTCCTTTGTTCCCGCAGCAGCAAGAGCCTTAGCTTCTTCTATAAGAGTTTCAAACTCAACGCTTCTGTAGTTTCCTCTGATTGAAGGAATGGAGCAATAGGTGCATCTGTTTGAGCAGCCGTCTGCAATTTTGAGATATGCCCAATGCTCGGGAGTGGTGAGAAGTCTTTCACCCACAAGAGGAAGAAGTTCGTTATCGGGCATTTCATAAACATTCTCGCCTTCCATTACTCTTTTAACGGTTTCGGCAATGCCCTCGTTTGCACCAAGACCGATAACGGCATCAACCTCGGGAATCTCTTCAAATATTTCCTTCTGATACCTCTGTGCAAGGCAGCCGGTGACGATTATTTTTTTAACAGTTCCGTCTTCTTTAAGCTGAGCCATATCAAGAATATTTTCAATCGCTTCCTGCTTTGCGGCATCTATAAATCCGCAGGTGTTTATTATTACCGCATCAACACCATCATAGCAATCAGCTATCTGAAATTCGTTTTTATCAAGCTGTGCAAGCATTCTTTCGGCATCCACCTGATTTTTGGGGCATCCGAGAGAAATCATACCTACTCTATACATCGCTTTCTACCTCCGTTTCAACTTCAAGCTGTCTTAACGCACAGTTAATATCCGACCAACCGTAGCCCAGACGCTGAAGCGCGGCAACCGTTTTCTTTATTCCCTTTTCATCGCTGAGATTTCGGGCATACTTTGATTTTAATAATTCTATAATACGCAAAATCGGGTCAAAGTCAAGGCTTTCGGTTATATTATCGGCAATTTCACGGGAAATTCCCTTTCTTGAAAGCTCAAAACCGATTGACTTAACGCTCATTCCTTTTCTTTCGAGCAGCGATGCAGCCAACGCTTCGGCATAGCGGTAATCGTTTATGTAGCCCAATTCCGCAAGCCTTGCAACGGCATTTTCGGCATATTCACGCTTGTACCCTTTTTGCGTAAGCTTAACAATCATTTCTTTTTCACAGTAGTCACGGTATGAAAGAAGGCGGAGTCCGCCGATAAAAGCACAGCGAGAGCCGACAGCTTCGTAAAAAGCCGCCAGCTCCTCTTCATCTTCAATGCTTTCAACGCCGTAATAAGGGCTGCTCAGCCAATACTCGGCATCCACCGTGAAGGCGTATTCACCGTCACAGCTTATATGAACCTTATTCTGTTTTCCGTAGCTGTAGGATAATTTCATAAATTATTCATCATCGTCAACAACAATATCAAGCTTTGCTCTTGCACCCGCCTTGGTTGAAGGTTCGGGAGTGGGAAGAACGGGAGCAACAGGTTTTGCAGCAGGCTTTTTGATTGACTTTGAAGCCTCTGTTGCCTCTTTGAGTGCGTTGACAACCTTTTCTTCAATCTCGGCATAAAGCTCGGGTGAAGCAAGGATAACCTCTTTTGAGTTTTCTTTGCCCTGACCCAGACGCATATCGCCATAGGAGAACCAGGCACCGCTCTTCTGAATAATGTTATATTTAACACCGAGATCCATAATTTCGCCGTCTTTTGAAATTCCCTTACCGTAGAGAATATCAAACTCAGCCTCTTTGAACGGAGGTGCAACCTTATTCTTGACAATCTTGGCTCTTGTTCTGTTGCCGATTATTTCGTTACCGGGGCCTTTGATTGCTTCAACCCTGCGAACATCAATTCTCATTGATGAGAAGAACTTGAGAGCACGTCCGCCCGTTGTAACCTCGGGATTGCCGTAGATTACGCCAACCTTTTCACGGAGCTGATTGATGAATATAATAATAGTATTTGATTTTGCAACCGCACCTGCAATTTTACGCAGAGCCTGCGACATAAGTCTTGCGTGTGCACCGACGTGAGAGTCACCCATTTCGCCCTCAATCTCCGAACGGGGAACAAGAGCTGCAACGGAGTCGATAACAACAACATCAAGAGCACCCGAACGAACAAGAGATTCCGCAATTTCAAGAGCCTGCTCGCCGTTATCAGGCTGTGAAACGAGAAGTGCATCAACATCTACGCCGAGATTTGCCGCATAAACGGGATCAAGAGCGTGCTCGGCATCAATGAATGCAGCCTCGCCGCCGTTTTTCTGTGCCTGAGCAATAGCTGTGAGAGCAAGAGTTGTTTTACCTGAAGATTCGGGGCCGTAAATCTCTATAATTCTGCCCTTGGGCAAGCCGCCGATACCGGTTGCGGCGTCAAGAGAAATTGAGCCGGTTGAGATTGCCTCAACATTAAGAACGGAATCTGTTCCGAGCCTCATTATTGTTCCTTTACCGTATTGTTTTTCTATTTTAGCTATCGCAGTTTCAAGAGCTTTCTTTCTGTCATCCATCGTTATTTCCTCCTAATCAAACAAATGTTCTGTTGTTATTGTATAACACTTTTCAAAAAAAAGCAATAGCAAAATGAAATTTTTTCAATTTTTTAAAATAGTTTTAAAAAAAATAAAAAAATGCTTGCATTTTCCGTTTTAATCTGTTAATATATCCTCTGTTAATGAGTAAAAAAGGAGGTGTGACACATGGCAAAGTGCGATTACTGCGGTAAGGATGTGTCATTCGGCATTAAGGTTTCCCACTCACACAGACGTTCAAACAGAACATGGAAGCCCAACGTAAAAAGAGTTAAGGCTGTTGTAAACGGTTCTCCCAAGAGAGTTTACGCTTGCACACGCTGCCTTCGCTCAGGTAAGGTTACAAGAGCTGTTTAATTGCAAACGAATGATCAAGAGACTGCTTAAAGCGGTCTCTTTTTCTTTTTGTTAATTTAAACAAACGAATTGTGTATTCTTATATCCGCAAACACAATCTCTTGTGATTTATTACATTATAATATAGAAGATTGCACAAAGCTCTTCTTTTTTCAAAAAAATGTTTTCTTTTTTGACGAAATCGTGTATAATATTATCCGCTGCTTTCATAGCAGAAAAACAAAGTAACGGAGAGTTGAAATGAGCTATTCTGTAAATCCATCGGCTTTCAAATCAATATTTGCAGTGCCTACCGATATTGTTGACAAGCATATCCGTCTTGCCAACGAGCATCAGTTGAAGGTTCTGCTCTGGATATTAAGGAATTCTCCTGATAATCCCGATATAAACTTAATGTGCAGGGATTTAAAAATGGCTTTTGATGATGCTGTTGATTATCTGCAGTATTGGGTTCTTACGGGCGTGCTCGGAAGCGGCGAAAATCTGCCTGCTCCCCCCGCAAAAAAAGAAGAGCCGCAAATCGCAGAAGAAAACCCCGCCGTTACAGCTCCCGTTCATCACATTGAAATGATTCATTCAAAGCCTTCAAGCTCCGAAATTGCACAGCGTCTTGATGAATCGCCTGAAATCGGACATCTTTTCAACGAAGCACAGCAGATGCTCGGCAAAACCATAGGCTATGACGGTCAGTGCACTCTTCTTCTGCTTCACGACCATTACGGTCTGCCCGCAGAGGTTCTGTTTATGCTGATTGAATACTGCGTATCAGTAGGCAAATCGAATTACGGTTACATAGAAGCTGTAGGCAAGGATTGGGGCAGCAGAGAAATAGACACAATGGATAAGGCTGCAGAGCAGATTAATTCACTCAAAAGGGCAAACGGTCTGTGGAAGGAATTTGCAAAATATGCGGGAATATTCACTCCCCGCCCCACAGCAAAGCAAACAACATATCTTCGCAAATGGAGCGAGGAATGGAAGTTTTCAAGCGATATGATTATTCTTGCATATGATGAAATGGCAAATCACACGGGTAAGTTAAGCTTTGCTTATATCGATAAAGTGCTTTCTAATTGGAATAAAAAAGGAATAAAAACTGCGGCAGATATTGAAAAAGAAGCCGAAGAATACGGCAAGAATCAGAAATCCGCAGGCAAAAACGGTTCATCGCAGAACGCATCTTATGATATTGATGAATTCAAAAACCGTTCGTTACACGGAGAACTTAAATACGAAAGGAAGAAGAAGAAATGAGCTACAGCAATGAATTGCTTTTAAAAGCAACGCAGACTCTCGAAAGCAGAAGAAACAAGGCTCAGAGAATTCAGCTTGCAAGACATCTTGAAGTAACGAATAAAACACCTGAAATTGCAAAGTGTGAGGCTCAGCTTTCTTCCACGGGACTTGATGTTGTTAAGGCTCTCGGAATGGGAAAGGATGCCGAAAAATATATTGCGGAGCTTGCCGAGCTTAATATGACCGTTCAGAGTCTTATCAAAAAGCTTCTTGTTCAGAACGGATACCCCGAAAACTATCTTGAAACTCCATACACCTGCAAGAAGTGCGAGGATACGGGATTTGTCGGCGGTTTTGCCTGCGAATGCAGAAAAGAGCTTCTAAAAAAGCTTGCCAAAGATGAGCTTGCGGCAGTTTCGCAAAGCAGTGAATGCACATTTGATAATTTCAATCTTGACTATTATCCCCTTCCCGTTGATGAAAACCTTGGTGTTTCACCCAGAAAAAGAATGAGCGAAATTCTTGAATACTGCAAATGCTATGCAGAGGATTTTGATGAAAGCTCCGAGGATCTTTATATGCACGGTGCAACGGGTCTCGGCAAAACCCATCTTTCGCTTGCAATAGCAAATGTTGTTGCAGAAAAGGGCTACAGAGTTATTTACGGCTCTGCACACAATATTCTTTCAGCTCTTGAAAAAGAAAAATTCGGTTCAGGCAACAGCAACAAATATGAAAAAGAGCTGCTTGAATGTGACTTGCTGATAATTGACGACCTCGGCTCTGAATTTTCAACGCAATTCACCACAGCCGCTATATATAATATTGTTAACACAAGAATAAACTGCTCAAAGCCCGTTATCATCAGCACAAATCTTACAGAAACGGAGCTTGAAGCAAAATATACACAAAGAATAACATCGAGAATAATCGGCAACTATGTTTCTCTGCTTTTCCTCGGAAAAGATATAAGACAAATCAAAAAATCATTTTAAGGTGAAAATATGGATATCATTCGCGAACTTACATCACAGTTCAATCTCCAGACCTGGCAGGTTGAAAACACGGTAAAACTTATTGATGAGGGCAACACAATCCCCTTCATTGCACGATACAGAAAGGAAGCTCACGGCACACTCGATGACCAGGTTATCAGGGAGCTTTCGGAAAGACTTGAATACCTTCGCAATCTTGACAAAAGACGCGAAGAGGTGCGTTCACTTATTGAGGGTCAGGAAAAGCTGACGGATGAAATTTCCGCAGCACTTGATAAGGCTGCAACTATAACCGAAATTGAAGATATATACAGACCCTTCAGACCCAAGAGAAAAACCAGAGCTTCCGTTGCAAGAGAAAAGGGTCTTGAGCCGCTTGCAGATGCTATCTTTGAGCAATCGGCAGATTCCCCCGCTCCGCTTGAAATGGCGGCAGAATATATAAATGAAGAAAAAGGCGTTGAGTCTGCAGAGGATGCACTCAAAGGAGCAATGGACATTATCGCAGAAAACATTTCGGATGATGCCGATATTCGCCGCAGACTGCGTAACCTTTTCACTGTTATCGGCGTTGTTTCAACCTCCGCAACTGATAAGGAAGCCGAAAGCGTTTATACAATGTATTATGATTACTCCGAGCCCGTCAGCAAAATTGCAGGTCACAGAGTGCTCGCAATAGACAGAGGCGAGAGAGAAAAGTTCCTTAAAGTAAGCGTAACGCTCGATGCGGTTAAAGCGGCAAATGTTATCACGAGTGCAACGCTTAAACCCGAAGGCTCACCCTGCACCGAAACGGTAAGAGAAGCGGGTGCGGATGCATATGAGCGATTGATTTATCCTTCAATCGAGCGAGAAATCAGAAATATGCTCACCGAAAACGCAGCCGCAAAGGCAATTTCGGTTTTTGCTCTCAACACAAAAGAGCTTCTTCTTGCTCCTCCCGTAAAGGGTAAAACCGTTATAGGTCTTGACCCCGGCTACAGAACGGGCTGCAAGGTTGCGGTTGTTGACCCCACGGGCAAGGTGCTTGACACGGGCGTTATATATGTTACACATTCCGATGCACAGAGAAACCAGGCAAAGGAGCTTATCAAAAAGCTTATTGCAAAGCATAATGTAAACTGCATTTCAATCGGTAACGGCACAGCTTCAAAGGAAACTGAAATTTTCGCCGCAGAAATTCTGCGTGAAATAAATGCGGATGTTTCATATATGGTTGTAAGCGAGGCGGGTGCTTCGGTTTATTCGGCATCAAAGCTTGCGGCTCAGGAATTCCCGCAGTTTGATGTTTCTCTCAGAAGTGCCGTTTCAATCGCAAGACGACTTCAGGATCCCCTTGCGGAGCTTGTTAAGATTGACCCCAAGGCAATCGGTGTTGGTCAGTATCAGCACGATATGCCGCCCAAAGAGCTTGATGCCGCCCTTGACGGCGTTATCGAAGATGCGGTTAATATGGTTGGTGTTGACCTCAACACAGCCTCTGCTCCCCTTCTTTCAAGAGTTTCCGGCATCAACTCAACCGTTGCAAAGAATATTGTTGAATTCAGAAATGAAAACGGTGAATTCAAAGAGCGTTCACAACTCAAAAAAGTGCCCAAGCTCGGTGCAAAGGCGTTTGAGCAGTGTGCAGGCTTCTTAAGAGTTCCCGAAAGCAAGAATATTCTTGATAACACGGGCGTTCACCCCGAAAGCTACAAAGCGGCAAAAGAGCTGCTTGAAATATGCGGTTTTTCACTTAAAGACATCGGCGGTGAAGAAATTTCAAAAATTTCGGGTCAGGTTGGTCTTCTCGGCGAAGAAAAGGTTGCCGATAAGCTCGGAATTGGTGTTCCCACACTTAAAGATATTGTAAAAGAGCTTATTCAGCCCGCAAGAGACCCCCGTGATGAGCTTCCCCCTCCGATGCTCAGAACTGATGTTATGGATATGAAAGACCTTGTTCCCGGTATGGAGCTTAAAGGCACAGTCAGAAATGTTACGGATTTCGGTGCTTTCATTGATATCGGCGTTCATCAGGACGGTCTTGTTCACATTTCACAGATAACAAATAAGTTTATAAAACACCCCTCCGAGGTGCTTAAGGTCGGAGAGGTTGTTACCGTTTGGGTAATGTCGGTTGACGTTGCCAAAAAGCGTATTTCGCTCACAATGAAAGAGAAAAAATCACAGGAGAAATAAAAAGTGGCAGATAAATTCAGACAAGATTTAACAAGCGGCAGCGTTTCAAAGCAGCTTATGAAATTCGCAATCCCGTTTTTGCTTTCAAACCTGCTTCAGGCGTTTTATTCGGTTGCCGATATGATTATAGTTGGCAGACTTTGCGGCACTCACGGAATAACGGGTGTTAATATCGGCAGTCAGATTAACATTCTTGTTACCGGTGCGGCACTCGGTCTTGCCGTTGGCGGAACGGTGCTTATCGCGCAGTACGGCGGTGCAAAAAAATTTGATGAGCAAAGAAAAACCATAGGAACACTCTTTACTCTTTATATGATTCTTGCCGTTATATTCACGGTTGTTATGCTTCTTCTGGGAACAACGCTGCTTGACGTGCTCAAAACGCCGCAGGTTGCTTATATAGAAGCAGAAAACTATTATAATATTTGTATGGCGGGTCTGATTTTTATGTTTGCATATAACGTAATCAGTGCCATACTCCGAGGAATGGGCGATTCAAAAAGACCTCTCTATTTTGTTCTTATTGCAACGGTTGTTAATATCATAGGTGATATTATCCTTGTTGGTCCCTTCCAAATGGGTGCCGCAGGTGCAGCTTATGCAACGGTAGGTGCTCAGGCATTGAGCGTTATTCTTTCGCTCCTTTACCTTTTTAAAAATCATTTCTTCACGGGATACCAAAAGAGTGATTTTAAAATCGATAAAGAAAAAGCAAAAATGCTGCTTAAAATCGGCTTGCCCTCTTCTGTTCAGCAGGTTGTTATTTCGTTTTCATTCCTCACTCTTACCGCTCTTGTAAATTCGCTTCCCAATGCAGATATTGCTTCAGCCTGCCAGGGTATCGGCGGCAAGGTAAACTCGTTTGCAGTTCTCCCCGCCCTTGCAATGAGCAGTGCCGTTTCATCAATGGCAGGTCAGAATATCGGTGCGGGTGAAACGGAAAGAGCAAAGAAAACAATGCTTACGGGAATGGGAATTGCTTTCGGAATAACCATTTTTGTTTTTGCTCTTGTTCAGCTTTTCCCGCAGCAAATCATTTCTCTTTTTGATACAAACCCCGATGTTATAGAAGTTGGCACGGAATATCTTAGATTTATCGCTCTTGACTATCTTTTTGTTCCGTTTGTTTTCTGTATGAACGGACTTGCAATCGGTGCGGGCTACACGAACTTCGCCTTGTTCAACGCTTGCTTCAGTTCAATTTTTGTGAGAGTTCCGTTTGCTTATATTATGGTTAACCTCACATCTATGGGCTTTAACGGAGTTGGCATTGCCACGGGTCTTGCATCGTTTGCATCAATAATTGTGGGTGCAATATATGTTGCAAGCGGCAAATGGAAAAAGCCCAAAATCAAAATATAAATATTGACAAAAAATTTACCTTATGGTAAAATTTATTGGTAATTGAAAAGGTTTTTTGTTACTGACGGATTATGGCAGAGCACTGCCGAGGAGCAAAGAATCTTATAAAAGCCGACCGTCTGGGCAGTCTTATCTTTTCGGGTAAGACTGCCTTTTTTAAAAAGAAAGGATGACAGAGAATGGGTATCTACGAAATCAACAACATCGGCGAGCTTATCAAAGACAACACTTATGTTGGCAGAGGCATCGTCATTGGCAAGAGTGCCGACGGCAAAAAGGCAGTTACCGCTTATTTCATTATGGGCAGAAGCGAAAACAGCCGCAACAGAGTTTTTATTGAGCAGGGTGACGAAATTGTTATTCATCCCTTTGATGCTTCAAAGGTAGAGGACCCTTCACTCATTATTTATTCCCCCGTCAGAGTTATCGGTAACAATCTTATCGTAACAAACGGCGACCAGACCGACACAATCTATGATTTTGTTAAAGAGGGCAAAACCTTTGAGCAGGCTCTTGAAACAAGAGAATTTGAGCCCGACAGACCCAACTGGACTCCCAGAATCAGCGGTATGATGACCTTCAACGGTGCCGATTTCACATATAAGATGAGCATTCTCAAGAGTGCAGATGAAGAAGGCACAGCCTGCAACAGATACACATTTAACTATGCTTCCCTTTGCGGTCTCGGACATTTTATTCACACATATAATCACGACGGCAACCCCATTCCCACCTTCACCGGTGAGCCCGAAAGAGTTGCCATTCCCAATGATATTGATGAATTCACAAACTGCATCTGGGAAAATCTCAATGAGCAGAACAAGATTTCAATCTATGTAAGATTCATTGACCTTGAAACCGGCGAATATGAAAGCAGAATGATTAACAAGAATAAATAAGGAGAATAGCGATGAAAGAATTTGAACTTAAATACGGCTGTAACCCCAATCAGAAGCCTGCAAAGATTTATATGGCAGACGGCAGCGAGCTTCCCATTGAAATTCTCAGCGGCAGACCCGGCTACATCAATTTCCTTGATGCATTCAACAGCTGGCAGCTTGTTAAGGAGCTTAAAGAAGCTCTCGGTATGCCCGCCGCAACATCATTCAAGCATGTCAGCCCCACATCAGCTGCAGTAGGCATCAAAATGAGCGATAAGCTCAAGAAGGCTTGCTTTGTTGACGATATTGAAGGTCTTGACGAATCTCCCCTTGCAACTGCTTACGCAAGAGCAAGAGGCACCGACCGAATGAGCTCATTCGGTGACTGGATTGCTCTTTCTGATGTTTGCGATGTTACAACCGCAAAGCTTATCAAAAGAGAGGTATCCGACGGCGTTATAGCTCCCGGCTACGAGCCCGAAGCACTTGAAATTCTCAAGAGCAAGAGAAACGGCAACTATAATATCGTTAAGATTGACCCCGATTATGTTCCCGCACCTCAGGAGGTTAAACAGGTTTACGGCATCACCTTTGAGCAGGGCAGAAATAATTTTGTTATCAACAATGAGCTTCTTGCAAATATTGTTACAGAAAACAAAGAAATGCCCGACAGTGCAAAGCGTGACCTTATAATTTCACTCATCACTCTTAAATATACACAGTCAAACTCCGTTTGCTATGCAGTTGACGGCCAGGCAATCGGTGTTGGTGCAGGCCAGCAGTCAAGAATTCACTGCACAAGACTTGCAGGCAATAAGGCAGATATCTGGCATCTCCGTCAGCACGAAAAGGTGCTCAATCTTCCCTTCCTTGACACAGTAGGCAGACCCGACAGAGATAACACCATTGATGTTTATATCTCCGATGAATACGAAGATGTTCTTGCAGACGGCGTATGGCAGACTCTTTTCTCAGAGAAGCCCGAACCCTTCACAAAGGCAGAGCAGAAGGCTTACCTTGCAACAATCAAGGGCGTTGCTCTCGGCAGCGATGCATTCTTCCCCTTCGGCGACAACATTGAAAGAGCATCAAAGAGCGGTGTAACATATATCGCAGAGCCCGGCGGCTCAATCCGTGACGATAACGTTATCGGTGCCTGCAACAAGCACGGTATGGTAATGTGCTTCACAGGTATGCGTCTTTTCCACCATTAAAAAATTATCCCTCGACCGAAGTCGAGGGATTTTTGCTTTTATAAAATAATTTCATCAAGTGAGCGTTTGGGCACATAGTGAACACCGTTTTCATCTCTGTAATAAGCAGTTGAACCGCTTTCGGGCAAATCAACAAGCTTTACGGTTTCTTTGGGCTTTCCGAGTGCAATAACAAGCTCAATTGAGTATTTTTCTGTGTCAATTCCAAAATCCTCAGCAAGCTTTTCACGCCTGATGCTGCCGAACATACAGCCGCCGAGGCCCTTTTCGGTTGCACCGAGAAGAATTGTTTGTGCCGCAATACCGACATCTATGGGCTTACTCTGGCTGATTGTTTTATCACAAAGCACAATTATATATGCGGAAGGTCTTTCTCCCTCTTCGGGGCCTTTCCATTCTTTCAAAAGACCTGCCCAGGCAAGATTTTCAAAAACTTTTCTATTTTCTTCTTTTTCATTCACAAGCTTGTATTTTAGCACCTGAAAATTCACCGAGGCTGCGGTGTTTCTTGCCAAATCTATAAGCTCCTTTAATGTTTCAAAAGAAATTTCTTCATTCTGATAAAATCTTCTGTATGAACGGTTTTTCAAAACCAAATCCTTAAGCATAGTATTCTCCCTTCGGAATTATTTATTTTAACAATCTGTATTATATATCAATAAACCGTGAATTTCAACACCGTTATTTTTCTTTGTAAAAATTTCTTTTTAAAATATTTGTGCAATTTAAATAAAAACTATTGATTTGCTTGATATATTATGTTAAAATTTATTAATATAGATGGGGGATCTATGTTTGGAGGAAAAAGCAATGAAAAAGTTATTAAGCATCGTTCTGGCTTTAACAGTTGCTCTCGGTGCCGTTTTGCCGATTTCGGCTTTCTCCGTCAACGCTGTGCCCGAAGCTGACACAACGCAGTTTGCACGGGGCGTTGGTAAAATGCTCTCTGATTATTCAAAAACGCTTTCACAGATTGATAACGGTGAATTCTCAACCTCACGACTGATTGTTAAAAGCAGCAAAAAACCGGATAGCAGAAATGCGGTTTCCGTTCTTAACGGTTATGATGATATTTGGATTCTTCAGTTTGAAAATCCGCAGAAGGCAAAAGAAGCATATGAATACTACTCAACCCGTTCGGAAATCGAATATGTTGAGCCTGACCGCATCATTTCCGCTTCTTCGGTTGAAGATGCAGGCTACCCCATTCCTCAAAAGGCAGATACAAAAGAAACAAAGCACACATATCTTTCGTGGGGTCCAGAGCACATAGGAATAGATGTGCTGAATAATGCATTAACGAATAAAAACTATCCCGTTAAGGAAATAACCGTTGCTGTTATTGATTCGGGTGTTGACCCCGACCATCCGTTTCTTAAAGGCAGAGTTATTCCCACCAAAATCAACACCAGCACCTCGGGAACAAGAAACAGCTCAATGGATGACAACGGGCACGGAACGGGTGTTGCAAGCGTTATTGCTGATTCAACTCTTGATAACATTTATATCAAGCCTTATAAGGTTCTTGACCACTATAAAGACGGAACAGTTTTATCTGTTGTTGCGGGAATAAACTGTGCTATAAACGACGGCGTTGATGTAATCAATCTAAGCCTTTGCTTTCAAGAAAACTCCGATATACTTTATGAAACAATAAGAAAAGCCCTTGAAAAAGATATAATGGTAATTGCCGCAGCAGGAAATTACGGCACGGATACACCCTACTACCCTGCCGCCTACAGAGAGGTTATTGCGGTTTCTGCATTAAATAAATCCAATATTATCGCAAACTTCAGTAACTACGGCGAAATGATTGATTTTGCGGCACCCGGTGTTCAGGTTATGGTTGCAACCTTAAACGGCAATACGGTTCAGCAAAACGGAACTTCATATTCAGCTCCGTTTGTTGCCGCCCTTGCCGCAACCTTGAGAGGCATTGACAGAAACGCTTCAGCCGACGAGGTTGAGGAAATAATGAAGGAAAATGCGGTTAAGCTTGCCGAAATGGATTCACAGATAAAATACGGTGCGGGTCTTGTTTATGCCCCCGACCCGAGCGGCGGCTACAGCCCGTATGAAAAGGCGGAAACACCTGTTATTTCAATAACGCAAGGATTTTTCTTTGAAACGCAATATGTTGAAATAAGCTGTGAAACTCCGGATGCAACCGTTTATTACACAACAGACCGTTCTATACCAACAAGAACAAACCCTCAGGCAAAAGTATATGACGGCACTCCGATAGCGGTTGAAAGAACAACAGTTATTACTGCTACGGCATACGCTCCCAATCTTTACCGTTCGGGTCTTGCAACCTCATCACTGATGATTGCGCCGTATGCCGACCCGGGAGATCTTGTTATTGACGAAAACGGTATTATAACAAATTACACCGGCAACAAATTCAGCATCAGCGTGCCCGAAGTTTATAACGGAATAACCGTTAGAGGTGTTGGTGAAGCTGCTTTTAAAAATGCTGAGCTGCAGGAGGTTATTCTGCCCGATACAGTTACTTTCATTGACAGCGAGGCTTTTTCCGAGAATGAGATTATAAAAACCGTTTATGCCAAAAACACAACAAAAATCGGCGATAAGGCTTTCTTAAACTGTATTAATTTAAAGAATCTGTTTATGGGGCAGATAGCCGAAATAGGCGAACAGTCATTTTATTATGCAGGCAAAAACCAATATGAGGTTTACGGAACAACCTTTAGCCTTGATTTATCCGGAATAACCTCAGTACCCGACGGTGCATTTACGCATTCGGGTCTCGGCGGATTTGAGGCTGATTATTTAAGCTCTGTAGGCAAGGATGCTTTCAGCGAATGTGCGGCTATGTCAACGCTGAAAATAAACTCTCTTTCGGAATTACCCGACGGTGCCTTCAAGGGCTGCGTATCTCTTGTTAACGCTGAAATAGGAAATCTGAGCTGTATTCCCCGAGGTGCCTTCAGCACCTGCACAAATCTCAAACACATCTCATTCCCTGCCGCAACCCAGGTGCTTTCAAATGCTTTTGAAAACTGCATTGCTCTTGAAGAGGTTAATCTTCCGCTTGCACAAACGGTTTATTCAAATGCATTCAGCAAATGTGAATCGCTTTATTGGCTTTATCTTCCCGAAATGCTGACATTTGAAGAATCTCTTTACACTGAAGCGGCACCTAAAATATATTTTCCGCCCAATCTTCTGCTTTTCTCTGCTCCGAAAATGAAGAAAACGGTAATGAATATGTTCAAAAATACGCCGAATATTATGATGATTGATTTAAGCGGTGTTGAAAATCTTGAGCGTTTCACCTTCAGAGGCTGCAACAATATTTTCCTGCTCGGTCTCGGCAGCGTTGAGCATATTCAGAAAAACGCATTTGACGGCAGCACAATAATGTTCATTGATGCAAGAAATCTTGTTTCAACCGAGAGTATGCCTGAAAACGGCGGCATTATGCTCAGCAACAGATTTGTTGAATCAACGGCAAGCGTTGAAAACCTCACCGTTTACGGCACGGCGGGAACCTTTGTTGAACGCTATGCAAACCACAAAGGCTACACCTTTATTCCCATTCCGTTTGTTTACAGCGAGCTTCCCGATTATGTTACCGAGAATTCAGAAACGGTTACAGCCACCGCAATCGGCTTTGACCTTGAATATCAATGGTATTGGAACACAAAAAAATCAACCGAGGGCGGCACACCCATTAAGGGTGCGGTAACGGAAAACTATACCTTTACAGACAGAGATACCGCACCTTATTATTACTGCAAAATCACGCAGAATGACCCTGATAAGGTAACAAGCATTTACACAAAGATTATCACCAAAGACAGCAAGCCCGCCGACTACACGGCATATAACGAAGCGGTTAAGGCGGCACAAGCCATAGACAGAAGTCTTTATAAAGACCTTTCTGAGCTTGATATTCTGCTTAAAATTGACATAAGCGAATATTTTTCCTGTGAGCAGAATTTGGTTGATGAGCACACAGCAAAAATCTATGAAGCTATTGAAGCCCTTGAATACAACACAATAAAAGAGCTTTTGCTGTTCACCTTTGATGAAGAGCTTCTTTTCCTTGATACAACAAAAGTAATTGCCGTTGCCACTCCCGAGGATGCAATACCCGCTGAGGTTGAATGGAGCACGGAGGATAAGAGCATTATTGTTGTTTCATCGGAAGGTGAAGTTTTAAGCATAGGCAGAGGCGTTGCAACCGTTAAAGCAAGGGTTACTAATATTGACGGAAGCGTTGTTGAAAACACAATAGAAATCGAATGCAGAATGACTTTTCTTGAGCTTTTGATTTCGTTCACGGTCAAAGCGATAATGTTTATTTTACGCAAACTTTCTCTGGTTGATATAATAGTCTTTTAAAAAAATAAACCTTGGCGAAACTATTCCGCCAAGGTTTATTTCAATTTCCATACATTTTTTCGGCATATGCCGCATATTCGCCGCTTTTTATATCTTCAAGCCATTCGGCATTATCAAGATACCATTCAACGGTTTTCTTCATACCGTCATCAAAGGCGGTTTCAGGCTCCCAGCCAAGCTCTGAAGATATTTTTGCAGGGTCAATGGCATATCTTAAATCGTGCCCTGCTCTGTCCTTCACATAGGTAATAAGAGATTCGGGCTTTGAAAGATGCGATAAAACAGTTTTTACAACATCTATATTTCTGCGTTCATTATGACCGCCCACATTATAGACCTCGCCGACTCTGCCGTTATGAATTATCATATCAATCGCCTTGCAATGGTCATCAACATAAAGCCAGTCACGAACATTAAGACCCTCGCCGTAAACGGGCAGGCTTTTATTCTCCTGTGCTCTCATTATCATAAGAGGAATAAGCTTTTCGGGGAACTGGTAGGGTCCGTAATTATTAGAACAGCGTGAAACCGTTACGGGCAAGCCGTAGGTTCTGTGAAAAGCAAGGGTGAGTAAATCCGCAGATGCTTTTGACGATGAATACGGGCTTGAGGTGTGAATGGGAGTTTCCTCAGTAAAGAAAAGGTCGGGTCTGTCAAGCGGAAGATCTCCGTAGACCTCATCGGTTGAAACCTGATGAAATCTTTTTACGCCGAAATTCTTGCTTGCTTCAAGCAGACAAGCTGTGCCCATAATATTGGTTTCAAGAAAAATAAACGGATTTTCGATTGAACGGTCAACGTGACTTTCTGCCGCAAAGTTAACAACAATATCAAATTTTTCCTCTTCAAAAAGCTTGTTGACTGCATCCTTATCCGATATGCTGCCCTTCACAAACTTAAAATGCGGATTTTCCATTGCCTCTTTGAGGCTTTTGATGTTGCCCGCATAGGTCAGTGCGTCAAGGCAGACAATATCATAATCGGGATACTTCTTAAGCATATAATAAACAAAGTTGCAGCCTATAAATCCTGCACCGCCCGTTACAAGAATTTTCATTATTCCTTTTCCTCCGTTTCTGCAGCAGGTTCGGCTTCTTTAACCGAAACCACTTTTCGGTATTCCACCTTATCATAAAGCTTTTTAAATCTTATGCCGACGGAATAGGTTACTTCGCATTCCGAACAATGGAAATTTGCTCTGAAAAACTGGCCGTGAAACTTCCACGGGGTGAGCTGTTCACAAAAAACTCCGCAGGTATCGCAGGCGTGGCAAAGGCGTTTTTTATCAACAAGCGGGTTATCAATATTGCGGATAACCTTTGCTTTATAAAGCAGACGGGAATAAAAATCCTCGTTGCACTCAACAATATCGCCTTCAAAAGCCTTTGCATCATAGAATCTTTTCATAACATCGGCGGTGAGCATACTGTCGCCCAACGCACGGTGATGAATATAAATTTCGGGGTCTATTCCGAGTGCTTCCGCGGCGGTTGTGAGCCCTACCTGCTGCCCCTTCGGAACAGACTGATTAAGCTTTTGAAAAACCTTTTGCAAATCGCAGTATTTCTGTAAAAAAGGAATGGTTTTTATGCCGTTGAGATATTTAAAGTTATCAAGCAAAACCCTTATATCTCCGTCACCCCAGGTGAGAATAACCGTTTGCTCATTACCTATCCATTTTCTGAACTGTGAAAAAGCCTTGGTAAAAGGCATACCCGTGCTTATATCGGCATTGGTAAGATTGGTGAGCCTTTTAACGCTGCCTCTGAGCTTTTTGCCTATCTGGGAACGGATTATGCACGAGAAAGTGTCAACGGTTTCAAGCTCTTCATCAAGCTTTACGGCACCGATTTCGATAATCTCGTTGATATAACCGTCTGCTTTTTTTGCATAGGTATTATTCCATTCCAAATCCATTACAACAAACTGCATTTAAACATTCCTTTAATATATCATTAATATATATGATACAATACTTTAATCCACTTTGCAATACCCTTTTGCTTTTATGGTATCAACAACATCCGAAACATATTTTTTGCAAAGCTGAATGCTCTTTGCCTCAACCATAACACGGATAACGGGCTCTGTGCCTGATTCTCTTACAAGAATTCTGCCCTCATTGCCAAGCTCTTTTTCTGCTTTTTCAACAGCTTCAATAACATCTGCATCGTTTCTCGCCGCCGCTTTATCCGTTACCCTCACATTAACAAGCTCCTGCGGAAAGATTTCAAGCCCTTCGGAAAGCTTGCTCATAGGCAGCTTTCTTGACATCATAACCTCCATTACCATAAGGCTTGTTAATATTCCGTCACCCGTGGAGGCATATTTTGTGAAAATAATATGGCCTGACTGCTCACCGCCCAAGCGGTTTTTGTTTTTCATCATATATTCATAAACATATTTATCTCCGACTGCGGTTTTTGCATAATCAATGCCGATTTTATCAAACGCTTTATAAAGCCCGAGATTTGACATAACAGTTGTTACAACCGTGTTATTCAGAAGCGTCCCCTTTTCTTTCATATATTTTCCGCAGATATAAAGAATATGGTCACCCGATAATACATTGCCTTTTTCATCAACACAAATGCATCGGTCAGCATCGCCGTCATAAGCAAAGCCAACATCAAGTCCTTTTTCAACAACAAGCTTCTGCAAGCCTTCAATATGAGTTGAGCCTGCATTTTCATTGATGTTAAGTCCGTTTGGCTCTGCATTAATAACACAGGTTGTTGCACCGAGAGCGTCAAAAACAGCTTTTGCAACATTCCATGAACTGCCATTTGCGCAATCAAGACCAACCTTTTTGCCTTTGAATGAATACATACCCAAAGAAATAAGGTAGCCGATATATCTGTTTCTGCCTGAAACATAGTCAACAGTTCTGCCGATTTTTTCTTTTTTTGCAAACGGTATCTCTTTCATTTTTTCGCCGAAAACTTCAAGCTCTCCGTCAATATAAGCTTCAACATAGCTTATGGTTTCATCATCAATTTTTTCGCCGTCACCGTTTATAAGCTTGATTCCGTTATCAAAAAAGGGATTATGGCTTGCTGAAATCATAATGCCGCAATCAAAGCCGTCTACTCTTGTCACATAAGCAACGGAAGGTGTTGTTGTTACATGAAGCAGATAAGCATCCGCACCCGATGCAGTAAGACCTGCAACAAGGGTATATTCAAACATATAGCTGGATCTTCTTGTATCCTTGCCTATAACAATTCTGGGAGCTTCATCAATGCCTTTACGCCTTTTTAATTCGCTGTAATACCACCCGAGAAATCTGCCTACTTTATATGCATCATCAGCAGTTAATGTTTCATTTGCCTCTCCTCTGAAACCGTCTGTTCCGAAATACTTACCCATAAATAAATCTCCTATCTGCTTTCTTTCTCAACAATTACTCCGCCTGTTTTAAAAATGCTGTTTGCGGGCACCGTGCCTCTGACACACGAAAGAGGATAAATATTTGAATTGCATCCCACAACCGTGCCCGGATTTAAAACAGTATTGCAGCCAACCTCAACATTATCGCCGAGTATTGCACCGAATTTTTTAAGACCCGTTTCATAAGCTTCATCTTTATTTTTAACAACCACAAGTGATTTATCGGATTTTACATTTGATGTTATCGACCCCGCACCCATATGTGACCTGTAGCCTAAAATACTGTCGCCCACATAGTTATAATGCGGAGTCTGAACTTCATCAAAAAGAATAACATTTTTGAGCTCAACAGAGTTGCCCACAACGCAGTTTTTGCCGACCAAAGCAGATTCACGGATAAATGCACAGTGGCGCACCTGAGTGCCCTCCCCTATAATGCAGGGTGCACCTATAAAGGCGGAGGGTGAAACGGCTGCGGTTTTATGCACCCAAACATTTGGCGAGGGCTGATTGTATTCTGAACTGTCAAGCGTTTCACCGATTGATAAAATAAGATTTTTTATTCCTTTAAGTGCCTGCCACGGATACTCAAATCCGTTCAGGTAATCGGCAGCCTTTGTGTAAGACAAATCAAACAAATCTTTTGTTTTAAGCATTTTAACACCTTTCTTCGATTATTTTAAAAATATTATATGATTATTTTCGTGCTTATATAATAGCTGCATATTATAAATACTTTATTAATTTTTATTATATACAATATAAATTCATATCCCAGCACGGGATATAAGGATGTTTTCTGATATAAAATCTGTAATCGGGATTGGTTGAAGCGATTTTTAGCGGCAATAAGAATATATCTTCGCTTCTGTGGTAAAGAGCGATATTGAGCTTTGGTTTATGAGTTCTTAATGTTTTTTCAGCACCGCAAAGTGCCTCATATTCCGCACCTTCAACATCCATTTTGAGGTAAGTTACCGTTTTTTCCTTTGCAAGAGTATCAACGGTTACGGTTTCAACCTCATCGCCTTTATCTGAAAATGACGACTGCCTGCCCGCCGCCGCATTGAAAAGTGCAACGGAATCGCTGCTGCTGACCGCTTTTTGAACGGTTATAATATTTTTCTTGTTCTCAGCATAAGACACAAGCTTTTTATAGCTTCTTCTGTCGGGTTCAAGGGCAATAATGCTTTCATACTCCCCTTTTGTATAATAAAGGAATTCTTCAACAGTGTCGCCTTTATATGCTCCCAAATCAAGGAAGGTTTCTTTATTTTGTAGCTTTAAAATATTGATAAAAGCTTCATCTTTATCGCTCGTTATGCTTTGCAGAATATCAAGCTCACCGCCAAACATAAATTCAACGCATCCCCGATAAATTCTTTTTGATTCTTCATCCACAAAAAGCTCATAAGCTTTTTCAATTTCTGCTCTGTTTTTTTCAATGAAATCTCTGCTGAAAATATCATTGCCGAAAACGGGCACGCAGGGCACAATTACTCTGTGATTTTCGCAAAGCGAATAAATATGAGCCATAACCGAAGGAATGCAGCTTGCAAAGGCAACCGCAACAATGAAATCACCCTCAAATTCAGAAAGCTTTTTAACCTTAAAACCTCTGAAGCTCTGACCTCTCACAAAATCATCGCTTGCGGTTACTCCGATAACGGGAATCTCAAGTCTTATAAACTCATCAAGCACCTTATCTGCTCCGTTGCCCATTCCGTAGATAACAACGCTTTTGCCGCTTTCTTTGATTTTTTCCCAAGATGATTTACCGCTTAAAATCAAATCTGTCATAATACATCCCTATATAATAAACGGCAGACAAAAGCCTGCCGTTTTATTATTCCGTTTCATCAAAATAAGTTCTTTTAACTCTTGGCATAAAAGTGCAGATAAACTCATAATTAAAACTGCCTGAAAGCTCACCGAGCTCCTCGGCAGAGATAAATTCATCGCCGCTTCTGCCCATTATAACAACAAGGTCGCCCGCTTTTACATTTTCAATATGGCTCACATCAACCATAATCTGGTCCATACAAACCTTGCCGATTACCGAGGCCCTTTTGCCGTCAATAAGCACAACACCGTTATTTGAAAATGCACGGCTGTAGCCGTCTGCATAGCCTATGCTCACGGTTGCAACCTTTATTTTTTCTTTTGCAACATAGGCGTGACCGTAGCCCACACCTACCCCCGCATCAATCTCGTTAACCCTTATAACGTGGCTGAAAACCTCCATTGCGGGGCAAAGCTCAACCTTATTTTGGTTAACCTCATCCGAAGGATACATTCCGTAAAGGGATATACCAAGACGCACCATACTGTAGCCGCAATCCATATCTATAGCGGCGGCACTGTTTGAAATATGCTTAACGGGAATATCAATGCCTCTTTCGGAAAGCATAGATAAGAACGCATCAAACCGTTTTTTCTGATTGAGTGCAGAGGCTTTATCCTCCATATCCGCACAGGCAAAATGGCTGAATATGCCTTCAATTTCAATATTATCAAGCTGCGAAATTTCTTTAACAATATCTGCATTTTCTGCAGTATCATTAAAGCCTATGCGGCTCATTCCGGTGTCAACCGCTATATGTATTTTAACGTTTTTGCCGAGCTTTGATGCTGTTTCGGAAAGCTCTTTTGCATCTTCAAGAGAATAAATTGTTGCGGTAAAGCCGTTTTCTGCAAGAATTTCAAACAAGCTCGGGTTAGTGTATGCAAGAATAAGAATGGGTGTTTTAACTCCTGCATTCTTGATTTCAACCGCTTCCGCAATATCGGCAACGGCAAAATAATCTGCTCTGTTATCAAGAGCTTTTGCAACCTCAACCGAGCCGTGACCGTATGCATCGGCTTTAATAACCGCCATAATCTTCACATCGGAAGAAATGCAGCCTCTTAAAGCATCAAAATTGTTTTTTATTTTTCCGAGGTCAACGCAGGCAAAGCTGCGTTTGTAATCGGGAAATCTGCGATTCAAAATTTATCACCTCAGCAATTTTTGCCGAATTTATATATGCTCTGGGATTCGATATCAAAATTGGGAATATGCACGGGCGGAATGCCCGCATTTACTGTTAAAGAAGCAATCATTGACCTCATATAGGGAAAAAGCTCCTTGAAGGATTCAACGTGAATATGCTCTTTTTTCGCTTCGGGATTATAAGAGAAAATCCCCTGCATAACCGCTTTGATATAAAACTTATCTTTATTTGTTTTGTCACAGCATTCAACGGTAAATTCGCCCATACAAGTGTTATTGGGTGAATATTTTACATTATAGCTGTATTTGTTTTCAAACTCGATTTTAGTGCCGTTTTCAACCTTATTGACAAACTTTATCTCGGTTGCACGGTAGGTTTTGAAAACCACATTTTTCATCAGAGAATAACCTCCGCCTTTTCAATAGCAATGGGCTCAACAGGCTTTGAAAGTGCACCGTCAGAGCCGTATACTCTTTCAACCTCAAGGAAGCCGTCAACAACCTCCATACCTTCGATTACCTTGCCGAAGGCTGCATATGAGCCGTCAAGGAATGAAGCATCATCATAGCAGATAAAAAACTGCGAGGATGCGGAGTTGGGGTCGCTTGAACGTGCCATTGAAATAACGCCTCTCTGATGTGAGAGAGTGTTATTGGAATATCCGTTTGAAAGGAATTCGCCGTAGATTTCCTCATCGCTGCCGCCGAAGCCCGTGCCCTCGGGGTCACCGCCCTGAGCCATAAAGCCCTCAACGATTCTGTGGAAGGTTACTCCGTCATAAAAGCCCTTGCGAACGAGCTTAACAAAGTTATCAACGGTTTTGGGGGCATATTCGGGATAAAGCTCAACAACGAACACTCCGCCGTTTTCCATTGTGAATTTAATCTTTGTGTGACCCGAAACACTTTCGGAAGAATCGGCATTATCTGTTGTTTCGGGAGCAATATCTTCACCTAAAAGATTTCTGTTTTCTGTTGTTTCATCAGCATTTCCCGCAGGTGCTGTTGTGCCCGATGTAAAGGTTGTGTTATTTGAGCAGGCACAAAAAACAAATGTCATTGCAAGAACAAGCGAAAGAATTTTAACAAGTTTTTTCATAGTTTTATCTCCTGATTATAATTTTACTAATCTATTATATAGTTTAGAACAGAAAATAGCAAGCCCCGAACAGAAATGTTCATTATTTTTTTGCAAAAAGATCGGGAGTCCGAAGACTCCCGAAAATAAGATTAATAGTTTTCTTTGCGAACCTCGAAGAAGCTCTGGGGATGAGCACATACGGGGCAAATCTGCGGAGCTTTTTTGCCCATTACAAGGTGACCGCAGTTGCGGCATTCCCACATTGTTTCTTCTGCCTTTTCAAACACCTTCTGCATCTCAACATTGTTAAGAAGTGCACGGTAACGCTCTTCGTGTGTCTTTTCGATAGCAGCTACCATTCTGAACTTGATTGCAAGCTCTGTGAAGCCTTCTTCTTCAGCTTCTTTTGCAAAGGTATCATACATATCTGTCCACTCATAGTTTTCACCCTCTGCGGCAGCAAGAAGGTTTTCTGCTGTGTTGCCGAGCTCACCGAGAGCCTTGAACCACATTTTTGCGTGTTCTTTTTCGTTATTTGCAGTATCAAGGAAAATTGCAGAAATCTGCTCATATCCTTCTTTTTTAGCTACAGAAGCAAAGTATGTATACTTGTTTCTTGCCTGAGATTCGCCTGCAAAAGCTTCCATAAGATTTTTTTCGGTTTTTGATCCTTTGAGTTCCATTTTACATTCTCCTTTTAAAATAAAATTTTTATGCATAGCACTCGGCAGCTTTTATTTTGCCGCAGAGTGCATATTTGCCTTTACTGCAATCGGGCACAAGGAAATAATCGCCTTTTTTAACTGCACGGCAATAATCTCCGCCCTTTATTTCGCCCTCACCATCGAGCACAACATAGATTGCTGCGCCTTTGTCAAGAGCAAATTCCGCACCGTCAAGAGTTACCATTCTCACATTGAAGCTTGTTGTTATTTCTTCATCAATCATTGCTTCATACAGCAAGCCGCCGTTTTTTTCGATAACCTTCGGAGTAAGCGGTGCGGGAAAACGCTTTTGCATATCAAAGCATTCAAGAGCTGCCTCCCTTGATAATCCGAGATACATCTCTTCATCCGAAAGCTTATAATCACCGCACCAGCGTTCGGGCTGAATGGTGAAATCCGTTGGCTCCTGAACTTCGAGTAAAAGGCAGCCATAACCTATTGCGTGAACCATTTTTGCGGGAATATAAATAACATCGCCCGTTTTAACCTCTATTGAGCAAAGAAGCTTTTCCATAGCATCTCCGCCGTTTTCGCTCTCATCAATGGCGTTTGAAAAATCTTCAAGTGTAACTCCGTCTTTAAAGCCGTAAAAAATCTTTGCATCAGGTCTTGTTGCAAGAATAATCCAGCTTTCTTCCTTGCCGTATTCCGATGAAAAATATTTTCTTGAAAACTCTTTATCGGGATGTGCCTGAACGGGAAGTCTTATTGCACTGTCAAGAATTTTTGTGAGAATGCCGATATCCTTACGTTCGCCGAGAATCTCGGTTTTATATTTTTCAACCGCCTCATTGAGATAAAGGTCGGTGCCTTTGATTTTTGAAATGCCCTCGTGTTCATCCGTGCTGCCCTTATTTAACGCACGAACGCTTGAAGCCACCCATTCCTCGGGATAATTTCCGTCTTCGGAATTGTCACCGAAAAATTCGGAAAAGAGCTTGCCGCCCTTATAAACTCTGAAAACTCTGTTCTTTTCAAAGAAAATCGGTTCATTATAAAACATTATTTTTCACCACCGTAACGGATTTTTAAGCAGGCAGAGCGAATATTTTCACATTCACCGCAGGCAACAAGCGATGCCAGAGCTGCACCGTAAGCCGCCTCCTCCTCATAATAAGGAATTTTTATTGTTTTATCAAACATATCTGAAATAATTTTTCTTAAAGCGGGATTTTTTCTTGTTCCGTTGCCCGAGCAAACAAGCCCCGCCGCCTCGGCATTTGCCTGAGAATACATATCATAAAGCTCTTTTGAAATACCCTCGAGCACCGAAAAAGTCAAATCGGCAACGGTAAAATTATTTTCGGAAATATTATAAATACCGCCTCTTATTGCGGGGTCATTTCTTGTGCCGCAGAATCTGCAATCCGCCTTTAAATCACTTGATGTTTTCTCTGCAAGCAGTTTATCAAGCTGTGAATAAACTGAGGGGCATTTTTCGCCCGTTGCAAGCTCTGCCGCTTCACAGATAAGCTTTTCAAGCATCGCATAGGCTCTGCCGCCGCAAAGAGAGCAGCCCGCCGCAAGATATTTTTTGCCGTCAAACGGGCGGATTTCAACACCTTCTGAGTTTTCGGGATTACCCGTAAGCCACGAAATCTGTGCACCCGTGCCAACATTGATGAGGGCATCGTTTTCACCGCTTACCGAACCGATAAAGCTCGCCTGATTATCGCCGAGTGCAACACAAACGGGCTTGCCGTTATAATCACCAACCGCTTTGAATTCGGCTGTTACCTCGGGTAATCTCAGATTATTGATTTTAAAACTGTTTTCTTTTAAATCAAAGCAGCCGAGACTTGCCGCATTGGTTATATGAACAAGAGGTTTTTTAATTTTGCAAAGCTGCATTGCCGCATAATCGGCAACCGTGCAAAGATATTTTGCACTTTCGGGAACAAGCCCGTTTTTTTCATTATAAAAATCGGATGCCAGACCGTAGCCCGAAAAGCAGCCTATAGTTTGAGCATAGGTTTTGCCGTTTTCATATTCTTTATTTGCACGCTCATCCTGCCAGGTATAAAGCGGGCTCACAGCATTGCCGTTTTCATCGGTATAAACTATGCCGTGCATCTGACCCGAAAAGCCTATTGCATCCGCATCGCCGCCGATTTCATCAAGAAGCGAATAAACGGTGTTCATAATTATTGCGGTATCCTGTATTCTTTCAAAGGAATTTTCGGTTTTTATGAAAGAATTGTTTTGCTTTGTAACGGATTTGAGGATTTCTCCGTTTTCGGAATTAACAAGCACCGCACAGATACTTGTTGTTCCGATGTCTATTCCTAAAACTTTCAAGTCTGTTCCCCCTCAGCAAATTGCGGCAGACTTGGGGTCAAGTCTTGTTATAATGTCCTGCTGAATTGCGGGAGAAAGGTCAAGAAAGTTAACGAAGGTGCCGTGAATTCTCATAATATAAACACCGCTGGGAGCATATTTCTTGGGATTTGCAAGCACCTTGCGAAGAATTTCTGCGGTTGTTACGTTAACATAGAGATAGAAGGGCGAAACTCCTTCTTTGAGGGGATTGAAAAACAGAGGATTGATAACCTTATCTCTGAATTCAACGCCCTTTTCTTCATATGATTCACCTTTGAAATATTTGGGGTCAATGCCGAGATGTGAGGCATAGCCGCCGTTCATCTTTTCAAACGGCATTTTCATATTTGAAAGCATACGGAAGCCGAGTCCGTTTTCTGCACTGCCGTAAAGCGGGTCAACACCGTAGCCGAGCATATCTCTTGACTTTCTGCCATCGGGCGTTGCACCAACCCAATAACCGTAAAGCAGATGTGTTGAAGGTGAACTGAAATCGGGTCTGAAGGAATTGCCGAGATAATTCTTTGCGGAGGAAACAATATCCGCAACATAAGAGGCAATCTCACCTGCTTCATTATCAACCTTTTCAATATTGTTACCGAATTTATCGGCAGAAAGAAGGAATTCGCGAAGCTCCTCATAGCCTTTGAAATCGGCTTTGAGAGCATCAATAAGCTTATCCTTATCCTGCGGTCTTTCGGCAAGCAGCTTATCTATTGCGGAAAAGCTGTCGGCAATAACGGATACGCCGTGGATAAGGCAGCCGCTACCGTTATATTTTGTGCCCTGCTTATTAATATCGCGGGCATCAATTCCGTTTTCAAGACCGCCCATTACGCACGAAAGGAACGGCACTCTCTGTGTTGAAAGAGCCTCGGAAGCACCGTTTGCAGCTTTAGCCATTGCATCAACAAAGAGCTTCACATTCTCTTTAAATGCTTCTCTCACATTTTCAAGCTCGCAGGCTTCAATATCAACAAGCTTTTCGCCCGTTATTGTTGAAACGCCTCCCGTAAGAGTCATTTCAAGGATTTTGGGAAGATTGAGCCAGCTGTTGGTTGTGTTGCCGTTATCCTTACCCATAATCAAAGGCTCCTGACAGCCCGCTATTGAAATATCGGGAAGGTCTTTGCCGTCAACTCCGTGTGCCGAAAGAACAGCATAGAGTGAATCGTCATTGAAGAATGACGGAGTAAGCACACCGGGGCTGAAAAGGAATCTGCCCATTTCCTCATAGAGCTTTGCAGGAGTGTTTTTATGAAGCTTAACGGAAAGAATGGGCTGGGGCAGATTCATATCGTAATATGCATCCATAAGTGCATAGGTGGTTTCGTTTGTGAGGTCATTGCCGTTTTCATCTCTGCCGCTTACGATAAGATTCTGCGAAATTGCCCAGCTTCTGTCGGCAACATTGAAGAAAACAAGAAAATGCTTGAGAAGTGCGGCTGTTGTGTCACGGTCAAGACCGTTTCTGTAGGGCTCGAAAATTCTGTCGGCATTACCAACGGAGAAAGCAAACGGATTAGGAGTCTGTTCAAGGCACATAACCTGCCACATAAGAATAAAGCTCTGAATTGCTTCAAAAAGATTTTCCGCACCGTTTTCGGGCACCTTGCGAAGAGTTTTTTCAATTATTTCAAGCTGTGCCTTTCTTTCGGCATCAGCGGTTTTCATCTGCTCTGCGGCAATATCGGCATAACGGTTTGCAAGAATAACAACGCTTTCAAGTGCAATTCGGAAAGCCTTATAGCCGTTGCCCTCTTTGCCCTCAATCTTTTCAAGCATTGCCTTAACGCCGTTTTTAAGAGCATATCGCATATCGGGAATAAGATGACCCGTTACCTGCTCAAAGAAGAAGATAACCTCTTTTGTGTAGCATTCGTTCTTACCGTAAACCTCTGCAAGCTTTTTGGAATATTCTGTTTCACCGAAAAGTGCACGGGCTTTTTCAATTCGCTCGCTTGTGAATTCATCATTCGGCTCTATATCGGAGAAAACGGCTGTGGGGTCACAGTAGCCGCTGAATTCCTCAACCTTGAAAGCAGGATTAATAAGAGCATAGCTTCTTGCGAAAGCATCATCCTGAGTGCCTGCAAAAACCTGATAATCGCTCAGATAAAGAGGAATTGTTTTGATTATATCTCTGAGTATAAGAGCTTTTTTAACTTCTTCGTTTTCGCCCTCATATTTCGGGGTAAGCTCAAGCTCCGTTTCCTTGGCTATAAACCAGCCGTCAAGTCGGTTGCCTGCTCTTTTCTCTTTAAAAAGCAGCTTTGCATTTTCTGTTATCTGCTTGCTGTTAAGTAAATTAACCATTATTCTTCTCCTTTATGTAGAAACTGTTTTCAGTCCGTATTCTTCAAAAACTTTTGTGAAATCAGCTATTGTTTCTTTTGAAACAAAGCCATTTTCAATTTCATATTTCCCCTGCCATTTATCTTTTCCGTATTCGTGATAAGCCAGAAATTCAAAAACGGCATTCTGAGTATTGAATTTTCTGAAATAATCCGCAAAGCCTTGGGGGTCAGTATTAACTCCGTTGATAACGGGAATTCTGATATGAAGCTGCCTGCCCGTTTCAAATAAATATTCAAGATTTTCTTTTACCGATGCGTTTGAAACACCAATCCATTTTTTATGCTCATCAGCATCGAAATGCTTGAAATCAACTATAAGATAATCAATTTTATCCGCAAGCTTTTTAAGCTGGGGCACTGAGCCGTTGGTTTCAATGGCAATATTAATATTATTTTCCCTGAGCAAATCAAAAAGCTCGGAAAGCTCTTTATGCCAGAGAGTGCATTCTCCGCCCGTGAAGGTAACTCCGCCGCCGTCAAAAAACATCATTCTGCTGCGTATGATTTCATCAAACACTTCTTTAACAGAGCATTCCTTTGCCTTGGGATTTTCAAGCGGAATACTGTCGGCATTAGAACACCATTTGCAGGCAAAATTGCAGCCCTGCAGGTGATAAACAAGTCTGTTACCGGGGCCGTCCTGCGAATAGTTGAACCCTTTATTCAAGATTTTCAAACGCACGCCTCCCCATTTAGAGTGAGATTATTCGAACTAAATACGCCGTAAAGGTCGGATTTCCGACCCATCGAAGCGTTTTTTTCTTCGCCATACGACAGTATGCCTTCAGAAAAGAAACACTCCGCTGAATCAAAACTGCGACCTTTTCGGTGCTTCGCAGTTTTGAAAGAGCAGATTTTTGTCACAGCAAGGCAAAAATCTGCACGGAATACGAAGCTATTTCAAAGATTTTTAACGAAGCTGTGGCGGAAATATGCCTTTCAAAACCGTATGGAGTTCGAATCATCTCACTCTACAATATATAAAAATAATAACTCTTTTTATATAAAGTGTCAATAAATTTCAGTTATTAATAAATATTTTTTAGCAGTTGAAATAAAAAAAGGATTATGGTATGATTTATTTAATAATGCAAGGAGGGGTTATATGGATTTTAACAGAATACATTTTGACTCTGTTGATTCAACAAGCAGCTACGCTCGCCGAAACGCCTCTTTGCTCAAAACTCCGTGCATTGTCACCGCCTCACATCAGACAAGCGGAAGAGGCAGGCAGGGCAAAAGCTTTTTTTCTCCCGAAGGCACGGGGCTTTATATGACTCTGCTTCTTCAGGCTGAACCGGAATCGGCACTTATTACCCCTGCGGCGGCGGTTGCGGTTTGCAAAGCAATAGAAGCACTCACCGAAATCAAGCCTTCGATAAAATGGGTCAACGATATTTTTGTTAACGGCAAAAAGGTTTGCGGAATTTTATCGGAATGTTTTTGCGAAAACGGCAAAACTTATATTTCCGTTGGTGTGGGAATAAATCTCACAACATCTGAATTCCCCTCTGAGCTTAATCAGGCGGCAAGCCTTGGGGTTGAATGCTCAAAGGATGAGCTTTCACAGCTTATCTGCAACGGTATTATTGAATATATCAACAATCCCGATGATGAATATATTCTCGGCGAATACCGAAAAAGGCTTTTTATTATCGGCAAAAAAATCACTTATGAGAAAAACGGAAACGCTTTTGAGGCAACCGTTTGCGGCATTAACGAAAAATGCAATCTAATTGTTCAGACAGATTATTTGAACACCGACATTCTCTCTTCGGGAGAAATTTCAATCAAAGTGTGAGGATTATTTATGAAAAAGATATATGCTGCCGCAGCATTGCTTATTGCGGGCTGTTCGGTTATTACGGTTTTTACTGCGTGTAACAAAAACAACACAGATATTTCACCGTCAGGTGCACCCGAAAAACCCGTTGAGTTTTCAACCGATGAATACGGCACCGCTTATTCAATAGGCGATGACGGCTACAAATATGTGATAGAAACAAATCAGGCAAGCGAAGAAAGCACGGGTAAAAACATCAATACGGGCCACAGCTTCACATTTCCGCCCGCTGTTGATGATACAACAAAGCAGAAAACAACAAAGGCTGATTCCGATGTTACCAAAAAAGAAACCACAACAATAAAATCAAACATCTCAAAAGAAACGGTTAAGCATGAATCAAAAGGAATTTCCGTTCTCTTTAAAAGCGACGGGGTTCCCAAAGGCAGCACCGCCACAATTTCCGTTATCGGCGAGGCAGGTAAAACCTACAGCATTGAATTTTATAAAAATTTATCCGCACTTTCAGATGCACACGGTCTCGGCGATATGAAGGCGGATTCAAACGGTATGGTTATCTGGACCTTTGAAATCGAGGATGACTGTGAGTCGGGCAGCCGAAAAGTTATTATCAAGGAAAAAGGTTCTGACAATTTTGTTCAGACGTCAATAAACATCAAATGAGGTAAATAATTATGAGAAAAGGGTTTTACAAAGCCAACAAATATCCGCAGAGAATCTGCGACTATTACACAGCAGAAAACGGTCTTGCATCAAGCAAAGCACTCTGCCTTGCCGCCGATAAAGACGGAGTTGTTTACATCGGCACCGAAAGCGGTTTGAGCTACACAGCCAAGGAAGAAGGCTGCTTTGTTTCCTTCCCCTGCGGCAGGGTAAGCACTCTCTTTTCGGCAAAGAACGGAACAGTATACTTTGCATCGGAGAAAACATTATATTCGGTGTGCGGCGGAAAAATTGCGGAGGTTCAGAGCTTTGAAAGCGAAATCCGCGATATGAGTGGAATTGACGATGTTTATCTGTTAACCGCAGATACTCTTTATATTCTTGAAAACGGCAAATTTGTAAGATTTTTCCATAACGAAGCAAATGCAGATAAAATTGCAATAAACAATGAAAGAATTACTGCGGCAGACGGCATAAGACTCAGCATTGTAAACGGCAAGAGAAAGCATTGGATGACTATTTTCTCTGAATATTCAACAATGCCCGTTTTTAAAATCAACTGCATAAAGTTTGATGAAAGCCTCGGCTTCCTCTGGCTCGGAACGGATAAAGGCTGCTATATATTTGACTGCAAGGATAATTGGTTCAGCCATAAAGAAATCAATGCTCTTCCCGAAGAAGAAATATATAACATCAGCTTTGCCGATGACGGAAGAGTTATTCTTTCATCCGAGGCAGGTCTTATCATTCTCAAAAACGGTTCACGCAAATATCTTCCCGCTACCCGCTGGGCCTTTGAAAAAGATATTAACGATGCAATAGCGGTTGGTAATACAATATGGACCGCCACCGATTCGGGCGTTACCAAAATCACCGAAAAAGAAATGTCACTTGAAGAAAAGGCAGATTACTGCTTTAATCTTGCCGAGGAAAAGTATGTCCGCAAGCTCGGATATGTTGTCGGACTTCACAAAATCGAAAACTGCGACATCAATACCGGCGTTCCCCACATAAGCGATAACGACGGACTTTGGACACAGACATATATCGGTGCACTTTCATATGCTTACGCTGTTACAAAAGATAATAAATATCTTGAAGCGGCAAGACGCTCAATGCACGCAATGCTCTATCTCACAAAGATAACCGGAGTTAAGGGCTTCACCGCAAGAGCCGTGCGTTTTGAGGATGAACCCGGATACGGCACCGTTGTTAAGAGAGACGGTGCGGAGTGGCACGAAGCTCCCAACGGCGAATGCGAATGGCTCGGCGAAACCTCAAGTGATGAAATGACGGGTCATTTCTTCGGCTTCTCACTTTATTATGACCACTGTGCAAACGAAGAGGAAAAAGAGCTTATCAAAGAAGCTGTTTGCAATATTGTTGACCATATTCTTGAAAACAACTACAGACTCTGCGATGTTGACGGCTTACCCACAACCTGGGCTATATGGGACCCCGAGCAGCTTAACAGAAACAATATGTGGCATTTTGAAAAATGCATAAATTCACTTGAGCTTCTCACATTCCTCAATGTTGCATATCACGTTTCGGGTGATGAGAAATACAGAAAAGAATTCCTTCGCCTTGCAGTTGACGAGCACTATCTTCTCAATGCTGCTCAGCACAAGCGACCTGACGGACACACAAACCATATTGACGATAATCTCGGCTTCCTTTGCACAATAGCAATTCTTTCGATTGAAAAGGACCCCGCAATCAGAAAATATCTGCTTATGGGAACAAAGCATCATTGGGAATATGAAACACCCGAGCACTGTGCTTTTTATAATCTCATTTACGGTGCTTTCACAGATGACTACTGCGACCTTGACCGTGCAGTTAAATCGCTTCGCGAATTCCCCCTTGATTTTGTTAACAGACCTTTGTTCAATTCTTCGAGAAAAGATCTTGTTTACGATAACGAGCAGGAATATTGGGGAGAGCCCACACAGCTTAAAGTGGCTCTTGAAATGGATTCGCAAAACATACATAACTACGACACCAATCCGTTCCGTACAGATACAGGTCACGGCAGAAGTGCCTGCTCCCCCGCCCCCTTCCTTCTTCCCTATTGGTTCGGAAGATACCACGGACTTATTGAAGAATAAATTCCAAGTCAGAAGTCAATAGGCACCAACCCAAATTTTTTTGTTACATAACTAAAAAAGATTTCCTGTTAAAAATTTCAAGGCACCACCGTATAAGGAATGGTGCCTTTCTCATTCTGCTCAAATTCTCAAGATTCTTACGCTAAAGAATTAGTATTAAGTTGATATAAAAATTGACCAAATAGGTCTTTACATCGTGTTATTAATGAAAGGGGTTGAAAAAATGTATCAGGTATCTGAAAGTATGGCTCTTGGTATTGAAAAGGCCATAGAGGCATATAGTGATATGCTTTTCAGATTGTGTCTTATAATGCTCGGTAATGAGACTGATGCAGAAGATGCCGTTCAAGAAACTTTTTTAAAGTATATTGAGAAATCACCCGGATTTAATGATAGCGAACACGAAAAAGCTTGGCTGATAAAAGTTGCAAGCAACAAATGCAAAGATATTATTCGATACCGAAAAAAATCAAATAACACATATATTGATTTAAAAAACAACTGCTATGAAATAGAAATCGATTCACTTTCTGAGATTCTTATGAGAATTCCGGAAAAATTCAGAATTGTTCTTACTCTCTACTATATTGAGGGGTATAAAGTATCTGAAATTTCCGAGTTAATCAAAAAAACACCTTCAGCAGTTAAAATGCGTCTTAAAAAGGGCAGAAATATTTTTGAAGAACAGTACAGAAAGGAGCATTACTGATATGGACTTTTACAAGCTCAAAGAATCTGGCGAAAAAATCAAAATGCCAAGCAGTGTGAAAATGCGAATTAAAAAGAATTGTATTGAGCACAAAACTCCTGAAACTGTTTCAAAATCGCACCGCCGATCTGATGTTGTGACAGCTGCAATATGTGTATGCTGTTTTCTTCTTTTAACGGGAATAGGCTTAAAATACAGCAAAGCATCCCAAAAAGCAATTCCGGTAAAATCAACAACCGTGTATCAAGCATCAAATAATACAGAAAAAAATACCTTTAAACAGATTGTTGAAACAACGGTAAATGCTTTACATTCACTCCAACATACAAATATCTCTGAAACTCAACCCACACTAACAGTCGAAACTAAAAATCCAACGCAGGAAACAGAGCAATTTACCACCGATAAATACGCTGAACAGAATTGCCAGCCTGCTACTTTATATCTGGAAGATTCAGACAAACTGAAAAACGCAAAGAAAGCTGCAAAAACAATGAACCAAAAAGAATATGAAGAATATTTGATTGAAAACGATTATCACGATGTTTTGGATTGTTTTTATTATCCTGAAGAGTATCTGGAGTTTTGTGAGAGCGAAATTTACGTTCCCGTGATTGAACAGAAATATGCAAATATTAAGTGGATGGATTATGTTCCGTCATACGGAAGCATGAATATGGGTATAAGCTTTAACGAAACTGACAGCTTTCGGTTTTATATTGAGATGTCAGGTGAATTTACTTTCCGAACTAAAAACAACAAAGAATACAAATATGTTGAAACACTGCAAACAAAGAATTTTACAGCGGATATATACAAAGAGAAATTCATTTATAGGTATACAGAAAACTGGGCTTGGGACGGATTTTCAGTGGAACTTAATGTTGACGGACAAAATATTAATTTACTGACAACAGATGATGTTACTCTGGAAGAACTCAAAGAATACCTTGGAGATATAGAATTCATAAAAATTAAAGACTGGATATAATAAAACAATCACCTCAAAAGTATCGGCTTTTGGGGTGATTATCATTTCACGGCTTCCTCTTCAGCTTTTTCAGATATTCTTTTTGTTCGGGAGATATTCTGTAGCTTTCAACCGCCTTCTGAATTGTTTTGTTATGAACCCATTCATCAAGCTTATTCCCCGTAAGATACAAAACCGCAGAATCCCATTGCATTGCAAGTGCTGTTGCGAAATACCACGCCTGAACCATTTCAACATAATATTCATCGGATTTTATTTCCGCAACTTTCTGAAGAACATAGGAAGCATCTATTGCTGTTACAAATCCTGTTCCATTAACATCATAATAAACTTTTTCATTATCTGAGATTGTTTTTTTGCCTGACACAACTAACAGAATGTTTCGTGAATCTATAGCTGTTACTTTACCGTCGCCATTAGTGTCGCCTTTTAAAATTGGTTTTGCAAATACCATAATAACGCTTGATGCCATCATAACAGTTGCAAGAAATATAGATATAATTTTCTTCAAAATATCACCTTTCATACCTTTCTGAACAAAAAAGCCCTATAATTTTACCACACTTCGACAAAAATTGCAAGCTTTTTCTTTAAACAGCAAAAGACTCCTCTTACGAGGAGCCTTTCGCTGTGGATGTGGGGTGTGAAAGAGAAGGATATGGAGTGGCTTTCGCCACATTTATAAAAACACCGCTTTTGTTATCGGGGGATAACGCGATGATTTTACCGCTTAATTAGCAATCGATTTAAGTTGCAACGGATTTTACATCGTCAAGCTTCGGGATGCGAACTATATATTCCACATACTCGTCTGTTTCAGTCTTGACCGAATCCGCATCTATCCCGGCTCTGCGTATAGTGTCAACCGCATTGTTGAGCGTATTGATAAAAATGCGGATATCCTTGAAGCCCTTAAGCATCTGTCTTTTCGGTGCTTCATTTTTTCTGAGCATCTGTTCGATAAGCGTTTCACTCTCATTTACCGTCAGGTGTCTGTCGATAATTATAGATAATGCTCTTGCACGCTGAACCTCATCGGTAAGAGAGAGCAGTGCTCTTGCGTGACGCTCCGAAAGACCGGCTCTTGATATTCTGTATCGCATTTCGTCACTCAGTTTTAACAGCCTCAGCTTGTTTGAGAGAGTTGACTGAGCCTTTCCGAGCTTTCTACACAATTCCTCCTGGCTCATTCTGTAATCACTCATCAACGTAGCAAGTGCTTCCGCTTCTTCAAAATAATCAAGATTTTGTCTTTGCAGATTTTCTATTACGGCAAATACCGCGGAATCCGATTCAGAAATTTCATTGATTATGCACGGGACCTTGGTTAAACCTACAAGCCTTGCCGCCCGGAGTCGTCTTTCTCCCGCAATGAGCTGATACTTGCCGTTTTCGGTGCTTCTTACCAAAAGAGGCTGTAGTATTCCGTTTGCTCTTATGCTCTGTGCAAGTCCCTCAAGCTCATCATAATCAAATCTTTTTCTGGGCTGATTCGGGTTTGGCATAATGTCACCCTGAGGTATCAAGAGAATCTTGCTGTCCGATCTGACTTTATCAAAATTATCTTTTCTCATAAATAAAACCTCCGCAGTGCTTGTCCGTGTCTTAAGGATACCACTGCAGAGGGTAAATTGTAAAGCAATTCTCATCGCCCGATTTAACAATGAATCAACGCTTTTCAGCTTTATTTTAATGGTTTTTTGGATATTTGTGCAGAAGGACGAGGATACTTTGTCGGAGTTTGCGAATTTTTTCCAATGATGATAATACGACGAGGCATATTTTCGACCAAATCAAACACGATATTTTCGCTGATTTTTCCTCCGAGTACGGAAATTGCCTTTCCCGCATCTCTGATTTCCTCCGTGCTTTCGGCAGATTTCATAGATACAAATTTTCCTCCTGTTTTAACAAAAGGAAGACAGTATTCCGAGAGCACCGGTAATGCCGCAACCGCCCTTGCCGTTGCAAAATCATATTTTTCCCTGTATTTGCTCAGCTGTGCGGCTTCTTCGGCACGCATATGGAGAATTTCTCCCTGAACCGAGCATTCGGACAAAACGTTTTCTATAAACCCGAGTCTTTTTCTTGTGCTGTCAAGAAATGTCATCTGAATATCAGGTCTTGCAAGCTTCAGCACAAGTCCCGGAAAGCCTGCTCCGGTTCCCACATCTATAATTTTTGAATTTTCGGGAATTTCAACATATTTAAAAATTGAAAGGCAGTCTGCAAAATGCTTGACCGTTACATCGTCAGGTTCCTTAATTGCGGTAAGATTGAAGCTTTTATTTGTTTCAATAAGCATTTCTGCATACTTATCAAGTCGAGCAAATGTAGAATCATCAACATTTATATCAAACGATTTAATTGTTTCATAAAAAAGTTCTTTATTTAACATAATAGACCCTCAACGGGCTGCCGAGGTCGTCAGCCCCTACAAATTGGTTATATCTATAAATCGCAACGCAGTTCCGAAATTATTCATTATTCATCATTCATTATTCATTAAACGAGAACGGATTTTCAAATGAAGAATGAATAATGAAGTCGCTTCGCTAATGAATAATGCATAATTTCGGTAGCTTTTCGCGGTGGCGAAAAGCAATTTTAATTAAAAGATGCCAATCGGCATTTTCGAGCAAGGGCTCGGAAATGAACCTTTAGATAAAAGCAATTGGCATCTTCGGACAAGGGAGCGAAAGTGAAACTTCGCCTTGATTTTTCGTGAAAAATATTGAAAAATATCGAAACGAATGATATAATTAAATTGCAATATCTTTTTAGGAGAATGTTATGAGAGAAGGAACCAGCGGCTTTTGGGTTGAAGAGAAGGATAACAAAATATCTATTGGATACGAGGATTACGGAGTAAGCCAATTTGGTGGCGGTGATTTTGAAAAAACGTATTATTTAGACGAGGAAAATTCAAAAAAGTTTGTTTCCGAGCTTCAAAAAGAATATCAAGGATCGTTAGAAGAAATGATCGAGGCCGCCTTTGGACGGGGATTCAGTGATCCAAAATTCTGGGACTTCTGCAAGAAACACGGAATAGTGTACTCGTCCTCGACATGGAGTGGATAAGCACGAGAAGGGTAATAGTATGTTTATACGCCTTCCGAAGGAAATAATTTCACA
>CALGRR010000104.1 GCA_937880805.1 uncultured Clostridia bacterium | reverse complement strand
AAATAGAGTTCGGGTCGATTATCTGACCGCTTGCCGCCTTGAGCTTGTTGGCAAAGGCAACCTTATTGTTGTGCTTGATTTCTCCAAGTCTTGCAAGAACGGTATCGTCCTTTTCAAACTTACGGAAGTTCTCAAGTTCACGGGGATTGTGCTTGTATCCGTCACCGATGCAGTCGTCGATGAGTTTGGTGAGCTCGGGGTTGGAGTAGCAGAGCCATCTTCTGTGCGCAACTCCGTTTGTTACGTTGGTAAATTTCCAAGGGGTAAGCTTATAAAAATCGTTGAATACACTCTTTTTCAAAATATCACTATGAAGCTTTGAAACTCCGTTGACCGAATGAGAGCCGACTATCGAAAGATTTGCCATTCTCACTTGATTATAGGCAACGATGGACATTCTTGAGATCCTGTCCCAATCACCGGGATACATATTCCAAAGGTCGGCCGTAAAGCGCTTGTTTATTTCTGTTACAATAGAATAGATTCTGGGCAGCTTCATAGAGAAGAGATCAACTCTCCAACATTCAAGAGCCTCTGGCAAAACTGTGTGATTAGTGTAGGAAACCGTTTTTACAACAACGCTCCAAGCATCGTCCCAGCTGTATGAATATACATCCATAAGAATGCGCATAAGCTCGGGGATACATAATGCAGGGTGAGTGTCATTAATGTGAATTGCAACGTTATTTTCAAAATCCTTCAATGAACCGTGCTCGGCAAAATAATCACTGATAATGCTTTGCAATGATGCCGAAACAAGGAAATACTGCTGACGAAGACGAAGGCTCTTACCTTCGGGATGGTTATCTGCGGGATAAAGCACCTTGCTGATAACCTCAGCCATAGCCTTTTCTTCCATAGCTCTCATATAATCGCCCTGGTTGAACATTGCCATATCAATGCCGTCAGCCTTTGCCGACCAGAGACGGAGCACCGCAGCACCCTTGCCGTCTTTGCCGGGCACCATCATATCATAGGGAACAGCCTTAACCGTTTTGCAGCCGGTGAGCTCAACGTGATGGAAATTATTATCCCACGCATCTTCAACCTTGCCTTCAAACTTAACCTCAACGGTTTTATCCTCTCTGGGAACAAGCCATACTTCGCCGCCGGGAAGCCAGAAATCGGGCATCTCGGTCTGCCAGCCGTCAATAATTTTCTGCTTGAAAATACCGTATTCATAAAGAATTGAGTAGCCCATTCCTCTGTAGCCCTGATTTGCAAGGGCATCAAGATAGCAGGCGGCAAGTCTGCCCAGACCGCCGTTGCCAAGACCTGCATCGGGCTCGCAGTCATAGAGCTTCTCAAGCTTTATGCCGTAGGTTTCAAGTGCTTCCTTTGCAGTTTCGGTGAGATTAAGGTTATAAAGAGCATTCTTAAGGCTTCTGCCCATAAGGAACTCCATACAAAGATAATAAACCTTTTTCTGACCCTTTTCTGATGATTTTGCATCAAATTCTCTGCGGGATTCTCTAATCATATCTCTTGCTATAATCGCAAGAGCCTTATAGAACTGTTCATCGGTTGCATCCTTGGCAGATACGCCGAAGATGTGCGAAAGTTTTGAAGAAATCATTTCTTCAAGCTTGGTTTTGGTAATGCTTTTGCTCATAGTGTCCTCCAAAAATATATCCGAATACAATATACAAATATAATTTTACACCAAAATTTAAAATAATACAATAAATTTTTAACATTTGGTTAACCAAAAATGCTTGTAAGGCATAGAAATTTACTGTATAATATGCTTATAGAAAATACTAAACGGGTGATATTTTGGACACTTATAACGGCTTTCGTTCGGAGCTTTTTCTTAAAGAGGAAGCTGAAAGAAAAAATATTTCATATATCAGCAAGGTAACCGGCTTTTGTATTATAGCATATGTTGCTTTGCAAAATCTGCTCTCGGTTCCGTTTATGTTTGAGCCTCTCAGATCGGTTTATTACGAAAATCCGTCGATGCAGCTCGCTTTTTCAATGCTGCTTTCGGTTTTAAGCATACTTTTACCCTTTATTGTCGGCGGAAAAATGATAAAGAAAAACACCCGTCTGAGGGTGCAGGAATTCAGCGAACCCGTGAGCATTCCTCTTATGCTTTCCGCCACCGCACTCGGATTTTTCATCTGCCTTGCGGGCAACTATATTTCGAGCCTTTTTCTTAACTTTGCCGACGAAACGGGCGTTGAGCTTTCACAGCCCGATTTTGCAATTCCCTCAGGCTTCTTCGGCAGACTCGTTTACGTTATTGCCGTTGCGGTTGCACCTGCTCTGATTGAGGAATTTGCTTTCAGGGGCACAGTTTTGCAGCCTCTTCGCCGCTACGGTGACCGCTTTGCGATTGTTGCTTCCGCCGCTGTTTTTGCCGTGCTTCACGGAAATCTTGTGCAGGCACCCTTCGCTTTTATTGCGGGGCTCGGCATAGGATATGCGGTCTGCATAACCAACAGCATCTGGACAGGCATTCTTATTCACTTCTGCAATAACCTTTATTCGGTTGTTATTGCCTTTATGCTTGAGGATATTGCCGATGACGCTCTTCTTAACAGCTTATATTTTATCCTCACGGGTGCTCTTTACGCCGTTTCAATTCTCGGCTCGGTAATTTTTGTTATGCTTAAAGAAAAGCGAAAGCTCACCCCCTCCTTCACCGTTTCCAACGGCTTCCAGAAAGCTACGGCATTCATAACAATTCCCGCCGTTATTGCCTTTATAATTATGCTTTATATAACCAAAGGCTATGTTTCATTCAGATAACAAAAACCCGATGTGTTCAGAACACATCGGGTAATTTTATATCTTTTTTCAGATTGTGCGAACTCTTATTGCACCCTCAACCTTTGATGCATCAAAGGGTTTATCGGTATCAATAACGGTGTAGCCCATATCCTTTTTGTTTGCGGTGAAAATTGCAGCTACGCTTGCACCGTCTGCCTTTGCGGCAGCTTCAGCCTTGGCTGCAAAATCATCTGCATTTTCCTTATGGATAAAGCAGGTGCGGCAAGCAAAGCTTTCTGCAAGGCAGGTGTTGGGAAGGTTAACCGAATTTTTGATTGCACCCTTTTCAAGGTAATCCGCAACCTCAACAGCCGCCATAACGGCACAGTTTTCTTCACTCTCGGGAGTTGAAGCTCCGAGGTGGGGAATAGCCGTTACGCCGTCAACGCCAAGCTGCTCATCGGTGGGGAAGTCGGTAACATAAGCTGCCGCCTTGCCGCTTTCGAGAGCATCAATGATTGCCTTTGAATCAACAAGCTCGCCTCTTGCAAAGTTGAGAATACGGATGCCGTCCTTCATCATTGCAAGGGTATCAGCGTTTATCATACCTCTTGTGCTGTCGTTAAGAGGTGAATGGAGCGAAATATAATCGCTTCTCTTATAGATTTCGTTAACATCCGCAACAACCTCAATGCCTTCCTTTTCGGAAACAAAGGGGTCATAGCCGATAACTGTCATACCGAGTGCCTTTGCACCCTCTGCAACAAGAGCACCGATTGCACCAAGACCTATAACGCCGAGAGTTTTGCCGAGAATTTCGGGGCCTGCGAAAGCACTCTTGCCTTTTTCAACAAGCTTGCCCACATTTTCGCCCTCGCCCTTAAGGGTCTTGCACCAATCCATAGCCGCACCGACTCTTCTTGATGAAAGGAAGAGTGCACAGAGAACAAGCTCTTTAACTGCGTTTGCGTTTGCACCGGGAGTGTTGAAAACAACAACGCCCTTATCGCTGCAGGCTGCAACGGGAATATTGTTAACGCCCGCACCTGCTCTTGCAATAGCCACGGTTTTTTCGGAAAGCTCCATTTCGTGCATTGAAGCTGAACGCACAAGCACGGCATCGGGAGCCTCAAAGCTGTCGGCACAAACATATTTTGCCTCATCAAGCTTTGAAAGACCGGTTTTTGATATTTTATTTAAGGTTAAAATTTCAAACATTGATAATACCTCAGTTCTTCTTTTCAAATTCGGTCATAAAATCAACAAGCTTTTCAACGCCTTCAATGGGCATTGCATTGTAAATGCTTGCTCTCATACCGCCAACTGAACGGTGACCCTTGAGGTTAACGAAGCCTGCTTCTGTTGCCTCTTTAACGAATTTTGCGTTAAGCTCATCGCTCTCGGTAACAAATGTTACGTTCATCATTGAACGGTCGCTCTTCTTAACGGGGTTATTGAACATTTTGCTGTTATCAATAAAATCATAAAGAATTGAGCATTTCTTTTCATTATGAAGCTTCATTGCTTCAAGACCGCCGAGGCTCTTTATCCATTCAAGCACAAGCTTGCACATATAAATGGAGTAGCAGGGCGGAGTGTTATACATTGAATCGTTATCTGCAAGCACCTTATAATCGAGCATTGTGGGAGTGTAATCTCTTGCATTGCCGAGAAGGTCCTCACGAACGATAACAACGGTAAGACCTGCGGGAGCAACGTTTTTCTGTGCACCGCCGTAGATTACGCCGTATTTTGAAACATCCATAGGCTCCGAAAGGAAGCAGGATGAAACGTCTGCAACAAGGGGAACATTGCCCGTATCGGGAAGCGTTGCAAATCTTGTTCCGTAAATTGTGTTGTTCTGGCAGATATAGAAATAATCTGCATCGGGTGTAAATGTGCTCTTGTCAAGCTCGGGAATACACGAGAAGTTCTGCTCCTTCGACGATGCCACAACTTTGATTTCGCCGTATTTCTGAGCTTCTTTGTATGCCTTAGTGGAGAACTGACCTGAGAGAACATAGTCGGCCTTTCCGCTGCCGTTAAGGAAGTTCAGAGGGATAGCGGCAAACTGGGTGGAAGCTCCGCCCTGGCAGAAGATAACCTTATAGTTTTCGGGGATATTCATAACCTCTTTGAAAAGGTCTCGTGCACCGAAAATGATTTCTTCATAAACCTTTGAGCGATGTGACATCTCAAGAACAGACTGCCCGCTTCCTTTATAATCCAGCATTTCTGCTGCTGCTCTGTTGAGCACGCTTTCGGGAAGCATTGAGGGACCTGCCGAGAAGTTGTAAACTCTTGCCATTGAAAATCTATCCTTTCTGTTTTAATAGATAAAATAATTATTCCTCTGCCGTGATAGCAATGCCTAAATCGGTGAGCTGAACGCCGTCAACAACAGCGGGGCAATCCGTCATAGGCTCGCTTGCATTCTGCACTTTAGGATATGCAATAACATCCCTGAGTGACTCACAGCCGAGCATCTGCATAACAAGTCTGTCAAGACCGATGCCCATACCGCCGTGGGGAGGAGCACCGTACTTGAAGGCGTCAAGCAGATAACCGAATTTTGCGTGTGCCTCTTCATCCGAAAGACCGAGAAGCGAGAAAATTCTTGCCTGAAGGTCGGGGTTGGTGATTCTGATTGAACCCGAGCAAAGCTCAACACCGTTGAGAACAAGGTCATATGCCTTTGCTCTTACCGCACCCTTATCTGTTTCAAGATAATCAAGGCACTCATCCATAGGAGATGTGAACGGATGGTGCATAGCAACAAACTGCTGTGCATCCTCATCCCAATCAAAGAACGGGAATTCGGTAATCCAAAGAAGATTATATTTATTATTCGGAATAATGTCAAGCTTTTTTGCAACAATCTGGCGGAGTGCACCGAGAACGGAAAGAACAAGCGAATTCTTGCCGTCGCCGATAATGAGCACAACATCGCCGGGCTTTGCATCTGCCTTTTCAAGAACTGCAGCCATTTCTTCCTCTGTGAGGAATTTTGCAAATGAAGAGCTGAAAGTGCCGTCTTCATTCATTCTTACCCAGGCAAGGCCCTTTGCTCCGATGCCTCTTGCAGCCTCGGTAATCTTATCAATTTCTTTTCTTGTGAGAATATTAACGGCATTTTTAGCTGTTATGCCTCTTACGCTGCCGCCCGCTTCAATCGCACCGGTGAAAACGCCGAAGCCGCAGTTTCTGACAGTATCGGTAAGGTCATAAATTTCCATGCCGTAGCGGGTATCGGGCTTATCGCTGCCGTAACGCTCCATAGCCTCTTTATATGTGAGTCTGGGAAGGGGAAGCTGAATATCAACACCCATTGCCTCGCGGAAAACTCTTTCCATATAGCCTTCGCCGATTGCAAGCACATCTTCCATATCAACGAATGACATTTCAAGGTCAATCTGAGTGAATTCGGGCTGACGGTCTGCTCTTAAATCCTCGTCACGGAAGCAACGGGCAATCTGCATATATCTGTCGAAGCCTGCAACCATTGAAAGCTGCTTATAAAGCTGGGGTGACTGGGGAAGAGCATAGAATTTGCCCTTATGAATACGGCTGGGAACAAGATAATCTCTTGCACCCTCGGGAGTTGACTTGATAAGAATGGGAGTTTCAATCTCGATAAAGCCGTTATCGTCAAAATAATCTCTTGTAATCTTGGTGATTTTGTGGCGAAGAAGAATATTCTTCTGAAGGTCGGGTCTGCGAAGGTCAAGATAGCGATATTTGAGTCTTGTAAGCTCCGCTGTCTGGCAGTCCTCAATGATTTCAAAGGGAGGTGTTTCGCTCTTTGAAAGAAGACGGAGGTCCTTAACCTCAATTTCGATTTCGCCCGTGGGAATTTCGGTATTCTTTGCCGAACGTTCTCTTACAACGCCCTGTGCCATAAGAACATATTCGCTTCTTGCCGAAGCGGCTTTTTCAAAAATATCCTTTGCGGTTGATTCGTCAAAAGCAAGCTGAACAATGCCCTCTCTGTCACGAAGGTCAATGAAAATAAGTGCGCCAAGGTCTCTCTGACGCTGAACCCAGCCTGCAACGGTTACCGTTCTGCCTATATCCGATGCACGCAGAGTTCCGCAATAATCGGTTCTTTTAAGTCCTGTCATAAAATCCATTTTTACTTCTCCTTATATTAACGAACTCAGGTCAACGCCTTCAATATCAAAGCTTTCCGCAAGCGAAAGGGTTGCCTGCTGAACAAGGAAATTCATAAAATCCTCGGCAAGATTTTTAAGCTCAACCTCGGTAATCTCGCCGTTATCCATATTTTTAAGGTTTGCCTTGCCGTTTTCAATCTCATTATCGCCGATAACCATAGTGTATTTTGCACCGATTTTATCGGCATATTTCATCTGTGCCTTAAGCGACCTGCCAACAACATCGGTCTGTGCACTGACGCCGTTTGCACGAAGGTCGGCAACGATTGCCGCCGCTTCAAACGAAGCGTTTTCACCCATAGGAGCAATATAAATATCGCAGCCGTTGGGCTTGGGAATTTCAATGCCCTGTGCCTGCATAAGCATAAGCAGTCTGCCCGTGCCGAGAGCAAAGCCGAGCGATGGAGTGTGAGGTCCGCCGAGCTCTTCAACAAGTCCGTCATATCTTCCGCCGCCGCAAACGGTGCCCTGCGCACCGATGTCGGTTGAAATAAATTCAAAAACGGTGCGGGTGTAATAATCAAGGCCTCTTACGATGCGGGGATTAACGGTGTAATCGATATTCATTTTGTCAAGATACTTCTTAACGCTCTCAAAATGAGCCGAGCAATCATCGCAGATATAATCAAGAATTGCGGGAGCACCCTCGCAGATTTCTTTGCAGACGGGGCTCTTGCAGTCAAGAATTCTCATAGGATTTTTGCCGAGTCTTTCAAGGCAGGTGGGGCAAAGATTCTCTTTTTTTGCCTCAAAATATTCTTTAAGAGCATTATGGTAATTCTTTCTGCATTCGGGGCAGCCGATTGAATTTATTTCAAGGCGAAGATTTTCAACGCCGAGAAATGCAAAAATCTCGTTTGCAAGCGAAATAATTTCAGCATCTGCTGCGGGATGAGCCGCACCGAGCATCTCAACGCCGAACTGCTGGAATTCTCTCCATCTGCCCGCCTGAGGCTTCTCATAGCGGTAGCAGTTGAGAATATAGCAGAATTTCTGGGGCAGAGCCTCATTGAAAAGACCGTGCTCCAAAAATGCTCTTACGGCACCTGCGGTGCCCTCGGGGCGGAGAGTTATTGAACGCTCTCCCTTATCGTTGAAGGTATACATTTCCTTCTGCACAACGTCGGTTGTTTCGCCAACGCCTCTCTGAAAAAGCTCCGTATGCTCAAAAACGGGGGTGCGAAGCTCCCTGAAACCGAATTTTTCGGCAATTTCAAGCATCGTGCTTTCGATAAACTGATTTTTATAAACCTCTGCGGGCAGTATATCCTGAGTGCCCTTAATGGCTTTTGTTACAAGTGCCATAGTAATCTTCCTTTTCTAAATCAAAAGGACCGTCATACAGACGGTCCCCGTGAAATCAATTAAAATCTGAAACTCGGGGTCAACCCCTTTTATTTTCTTGGATTTACAATTTCTCTCCAGTCGAGGTCGCCTCTTGCAAGAGAGTGGATAAGTGCCTCAGCCGTGGCAATATTTGTTGCAACGGGAACATTATGAACATCGCAAAGACGCAGAAGAGTTGCTTCGTTGGGCTCATTGGGCTTTGCGGTAAGCGGGTCTCTGAAGAGAAGCAAAAGGTCTATCTCGTTGCAGGCGATACGCGAAGCTATCTGCTGGTCGCCGCCCTGAGTGCCGCTTAAAAATCTTGTTATTTCAAGACCCGTGGCTTCAGAAACCATTTTGCCGGTTATGCCCGTTGCAAAAAGGTTATGTCTGCTTAAAATTCCGCAATAGGCTATGCAGAATTGGGTCATAAGTTCTTTCTTTGCGTCGTGAGCAACCAAAGCAATGTTCATTTAAAATCCCCTTTCTGTGTTTATAATCAAATAAAATTATCAACTTTTTAGATATAATATCAAATATTGTCCTGTATGGCAAGTACTTGTTTGAAAAAATTTTTATTCTTCAGCCTCTGCCTCGGGTGCCTCTGCGTCCTCAACAGCCTCTGTATTGTATTCGGCACCTTCCTCTGCGGGAACGGAAACTGCGGTGATAAGTCTTTCGCCCTCGTTAATCTTCATAACTCTTACGCCCTTTGAGGGTCTTGCACAAAGTCTTATTCCGTGGTCGCCGCCGATGGGAATACGGATAATGATACCGTCTGAAGAAATAAGCATAAGGTCATCCTCGGGATTAACAAGCTCAATCGCCGCAACATCGCCGTTTTTCTCGGTGTGATAGTTGGTAAGACCCTTGCCGCCTCTGGACTGAATTCTGTAGTTATCAATTTCGCTCAGTCTTGCGTTACCCTTTTCGCTTACGGTAAGCACCTTTTTGCCTTCGGTAAGAATATCCATACCGATAACCTCGTCGCCTTCCCTAAGCTCAATAGCCTTAACGCCTCTTGCGGTTCTGCCGATAGCTCTTGCACCGGTTTCTTCAAACGCAATGCTCATACCCTTTCGGGTTGCAACGATAAGCTTATCGTGGCCCTCGGTGAGTTTAACCCATGCAAGCTCGTCATCATCATCAAGATTAATTGCGATAACGCCGTTTTTGCGGATGTTTTTATATGCATCAAGCTCTGTACGCTTGATTATGCCGTTCTTTGTTGCCATGCAGAGATAGTATTCCCCGCTTTCAAACTCGGGCACTCTGAGCATTACCGAAACTCTTTCGCCCTCTTCAAGCGGAAGCAGGTTAACAACATTCATACCCTTGCTCTGGCGTGAGCCCTCGGGGATTTCATAACCCTTAAGGCGGTAGCCTCTGCCCCTGGTTGTGAAGAACATAATATAATCGTGGGTTGAGCAGGTGAACATTGTTTTAACAATATCCTCTTCTCTGCGTGTAAGACCCTTAACGCCTCTGCCGCCTCTGTTCTGTGCCTTATACTCTGCCATGGGGATTCTCTTGATATAGCCCATATCGGTAAGAGTATAAACGCAGGTTTCTTCGGGAATAAGGTCTTCAATATCAACCTCGCCCGAAACATTGACGATTTCTGTTCTTCTGTCATCGGCAAATTTATCGCGGATAGCCATTGCCTCTGTTTTAACGATTTCAAGAACCTTTGCTTCGTCAGCAAGAATGGCGTTGAATTCTGCAATTTTTTCCTTGAGCTCATTCAACTCGTTTGTAATCTTGAGAATTTCAAGACCCGCAAGACGACCAAGCTGTAAAGCAACGATTGCCGCTGCCTGAGGCTCATCAAAATCAAATTTTTCCATAATGGCAACCTTGGCATCTGCCTGACCGCCCTTACAAGCTCTGATTGTTGCAATAATATCGTCAACAATGTCAATAGCTTTTGCAAGACCTTCAAGGATATGTGCTCTGTCCATTGCCTTTCTGAGGTCATATTTTGTTCTGCGAACAATAACCTCTTCCTGGAATTTAATATAGTGAGAAAGGATTTCCTTGAGCGAAAGCTGCTTGGGCTCGCCGTTTACGAGAGCAATCATTATTGCTCCGAAGGTATCCTGAAGCTGTGTGTAGTTGAAAAGCTGATTGAGAACAACCTGCGGATTTGCATCACGCTTAAGGTCGATTGAAATAAGCATACCCTTCTTTGAAGAGTAATCGTTAACATCGGAAATGCCCTCTATACGCTTGTCCTTAACAAGATTTGCAATGCTCTCAATGAGTCTTGCCTTGTTGACCATATAGGGGATTTCGGTTACCTGAATTTCAAATCTGCCGTTTTTCTTCTCAACAATTTCTGTTTTTGCACGAAGAGTGATTTTGCCTCTGCCCGTGCTGTAGGCGGCTCTTATGCCCGCCCTGCCCATAATAACGCCTCTTGTGGGGAAATCGGGGCCTTTGATATATTCCATAAGACCGTCAAGGTCAATATCGGGATTATCGATAAGAGCACACATTCCGTCGATAACCTCGCCGAGATTATGGGGAGGAATATTTGTAGCCATACCAACGGCAATACCGACCGAGCCGTTAACCAGAAGATTGGGGAATCTTGAGGGAAGAACGGTGGGTTCTTTAAGACGGTCGTCATAGTTAGTTGTGAAGTCAACGGTTTCCTTATCAATATCGGTGAGCATTTTAAGCGAAAGCTTGCTCATTCTTGACTCGGTGTAACGGTAAGCAGCAGGGGGGTCGCCGTCAACCGAACCGAAGTTACCGTGGCCGTCAACAAGAATATATCTCATTGAGAAGGTCTGTGCAAGACGAACCATTGCATCATAAACCGATGCGTCACCGTGGGGATGGTAGCGTCCGAGAACGGAACCAACGGTATCGGCACATTTTCTGTATGCCTTATCGGGGGTAAGTCCGTTTTCGTGCATTGTGTAAAGTATTCTTCTGTGAACGGGCTTTAATCCGTCTCTGACATCGGGAAGTGCTCTCGAAGTGATAACCGTCATCGAATAATCGAGGAACGATTTACGCACTTCTTTATTCAAATCAACATTTATAATTTTTTGAGTGTCGCGTGCGTCACCAAAGCTCATAACTCTTTAGTCCTTTCTGAAAAATCAGATGTCAAGATTCTCAACATATTTTGCATTCTTTTCAATAAACTCACGGCGGGGCTCAACCTTATCGCCCATAAGAATTGAAAATGTTTCGTCTGCTTCCATAGCGTCTGCAAGCGTTACACGGAGCATAATTCTTGTTGCGGGGTCCATTGTTGTTTCCCAGAGCTGCTCGGGGTCCATTTCACCGAGACCCTTATATCTCTGAATATCGCAGCTGCCACCGAATTCTTCGATTTTTTCATCTCTTTCTTCATCCGAGAAAGCATAGGCAAATTTCTTGCCCTTGCTCACCTTGAAAAGAGGAGGCTGTGCAAGATAAACGTGACCCTCTTCAATAAGAGGACGCATATAGCGGAAGAAGAAGGTGAGAAGCAAAACTCTGATGTGTGCACCGTCAACGTCGGCATCGGCCATAATAACAACCTTTTCATAGCGGATTTTGCTTATATCAAAATCCTCGCCGATACCCGTTCCGAGTGCGGTAACAACGGGCTGAAGCTTATCGTTGCCTATAACTCTGTCGAGTCTTGCCTTTTCAACGTTGAGCATCTTACCCCAGAGAGGAAGGATAGCCTGATATGTTCTGTCTCTGCCTTCCTTTGCCGAGCCGCCTGCCGAGTCACCCTCTACGATATAAATCTCGGTGCCTTCAGCCTGCTTTTCGGTGCAGTCTGCAAGCTTGCCGGGAAGAGAATTGCCTTCAAGCACGGATTTTCTTCTTGCCTGGTCTCTCGCCTTTCTTGCGGCTTCTCTTGCTCTTGAAGCATCAAGTGCCTTTGAGAAAATTGCTTTGGCGATTGAGGGGTTTTCTTCAAAATAGGTCATCAGCTTGTCATAAACCATGGCATTAACCATTTTCTGCACGTCGGTGTTACCGAGCTTGCTCTTGGTCTGACCTTCAAACTGAGCCTCTGTTATTTTAACCGAAATGATTGCGGTAAGACCTTCTCTTACGTCATCGCCCGAAAGCTTTTTATCGCTGTCTTTGAGAATGCCGTATTTCTTGCCGTAATCGTTGAACACTCTTGTGAGTGCGTTTTTAAAGCCTGTTTCGTGAGTACCGCCGTCCTCCGTGCGAACATTGTTTGCAAACGAAAGAACAAGCTCATTATAGCTGTCATTATAAAGAAGAGCCACTTCGGCATACTTATCATCCTTGACCGATGAGAAGTGAACGGGCTTTTCGTGAAGAGGAGCAAGACCTCTTACGTTTGTGAGATAATCCGCAAACGAAGAAAGACCGCCTGCATAGCAGTATTCTCTTTCAACGATGTTTTCGGGGTCTCTGCTGTCTTTAAGCTTTATTGAAAGACCCGCATTGAGGAATGCCGATTCACGGAGTCTTCTTTCAAGGGTTTCAAAATCATAAACGGTTGTTTCCTGGAAAATAGCCTCATCGGGCTTGAAACGGATAAATGTTCCCGTTTCGTTGGTATCGCCGATGATTTCAAGGTCTGTTTCAATGTTGCCGCCGTTAACGAAACGCTGACGGTGAATTTTTCCGTTCTGCGAAACCTCAACCTCAAGCCACTTTGAAAGAGCGTTAACAACCGACGAGCCAACGCCGTGAAGACCGCCCGAAACCTTGTATCCGCCGCCGCCGAACTTGCCGCCTGCGTGAAGCACGGTGAGAACAACGGTTACCGAAGGCAAGCCGAGCTTTTCGTTGATACCGACGGGAATTCCTCGTCCGTTATCTCTGACGGAAATAATATCGCCCGGCTCTATTTCAACCTCAATGTGAGTACAGTAGCCTGCAAGAGCCTCGTCGATTGAGTTATCAACTATTTCATAAACAAGGTGATGCAAGCCTCTGGGGCCGGTTGAGCCGATATACATACCCGGTCTTTTGCGAACAGCCTCAAGACCTTCAAGAACCTGAATCTGGCTCGCATCATAATTTTCGGTTACGGCAGTATTGATTTCCGCAAGGTTTTCTGCTTCAAAATCCGAATTTTCTTCCTGAATAGGCTGAACAGCGTTAATCTCAGTATTGTTATTATTCTGATTATCCACTTTTATTGCCTCCCAATCACATTCCAAGGCGTGACATCATGCCTTTGTTTTTCTTTGCCTTTGCGGGCTTATATTTGGGCGGGTTTTCAAGACGCATTCTTGCACTCTTTCCGCCCTTTGAATAAAGATATTTGTTGATGTTGATAACGGGCACCGTCATATCCTCGGACATATAGTCAACGCAGTTTGCAAGAAGCTCCTGGTTGTTTTCGAGCGAGCCGAGAATTGTTACGGCGATAACGCTCTGTGTTTCGTTTGTGCCGTCTTCATAAATATCGTTGAGAAGATTGAAGAGCTTCTTCATCTTCACGGGGTTGTTTTCTTTTATTGTTTCAAGCACAGCTGCATTGCCGTGGTTGACAAAAAAGTCCTCGGGAAGGAACTGACCGTATTTTTCGCAGTTCTCTTTATAGGCATCGCGAAGCTCGGGATAAATTGCGGTGAAGCGGTTTGCAAGAGTGTTGGGGTCATATGAAACCGAGCCGCTTTTTGCCGCCGCCTTTGAAACGGGGGTGGGAAGCTTTGATTTAACGGGCTTCACCGTTTTTGTTCCGAAGTTTTCAACAAGAGTTTCGGAAAATTCATTTACGATATATTTAATATCCTTATCGTTTGCTGTTTCAGCTTCAAGAAGCGAAAGCGAAAGCTGCGAATAATCGCTTGCAAGAATTTCGCCCTCTTTGTTTGCACCCAGAAGTGAAATCTTATTGTTGAAATGCTCTATTTTGAAAGCCTTGTTTTCGCCCTTGAATTCAATATAAACTCTGCCCGAATCGTTAACTGCGGGAACTGCATCGGGCTCTGTGCCCTCAGGAATAACCGCGGCAAAACCGCACTCTTTAACCGTTGCGGCAACGCCCTTATAAATTTCTCCAAGAACAGAATAAATGTCAGCCATAAATAAAACTCCTTAAAGATTATAGAAATACACGATGTATTATAACACATATATATTATATAATAATTCTAATTTAACAATATAGGTATAATTTTATTATAAAATATTTAAAAATAATATATAAAGGAGTAAATATTTTATCAATTTCTTTTATTTTTCTGTTGTTGACTATTTCAGACTCTTGTGATAATATATTTTAATTGTGAATATTAAATATTAAATATCCTTTCCGGAGTGATACATATGAAGAAAAAAGTTCTTGTTCTTTTCGGCGGCGTTTCAAGCGAGCACGAAGTTTCACGCACCTCGGCAAGCTCGGTTATCAAAAATATTCCCGCCGATAAATATGATGTTGTTGCAATGGGCATAACCAAAGACGGCAGAAGCTTTGTTTTTTCGGGCTCGCCCGACCTTATGCCGGACGGCAAATGGGAAACCGACGAAGCAAATCTTGAGCCCGCAGTTATCTCGCCCGACCGTTCACACCACGGCATTATCCGCCTTGGCAAAAACGGTGCGGAAATTGAAAGGGTTGATGTTGTTTTTCCCGTGCTTCACGGCAAAAACGGCGAAGACGGCACAATGCAGGGTCTTTTAGAGATTTCGGGCATTCCCTATGTTGGCTGCAACACGGCGGCAAGTGCAATTTGTATGGATAAGGCGTTCACAAACGCTATGGCGGACTTTAACGGCATACCCCAGGCAAAGTGGACCGCCTTCGATAAACACGCTTATTCGGTCAATAAAGAGGCTTTGCTGAAGAGTGCGGCAGATAAGCTCGGCTTCCCCATTTTCGTCAAGCCTGCCAACGCAGGCTCGTCTGTGGGCATCAGCAAGGCAAAGGATATTGACTCACTCGCAAAAGCCTGCGAAAAGGCTTTTGAACACGATAATAAGGTTGTTCTTGAAGAAGGAATCATCGGTATGGAGGTTGAATGTGCCGTTATGGGCAACGGTAACCCCATAGCTTCGGTGGTCGGCGAGGTTGTTCCCTGCAACGAATTCTATGATTATGAGGCAAAATACCTTGCAAACGAGAGCGAGCTTCATATTCCCGCAAGACTTTCCGATGAAATGCTCAAAGCAGTTCAGGATGCCGCGGTAAATGCATACAGAGCACTCGGCTGCTCGGGCTTCACAAGAGTTGATTTCTTTGTTCGTGAGAGCGACGGAAAAATAATGCTCAACGAGCCCAACACCATTCCCGGCTTCACCTCAATCAGTATGTATCCCAAGCTTTTCGCCGCATCGGGCGTGCCCTATGCCGAGCTGCTTGACAGACTTATAAACTACGCACTTGAAAGATAAAGATATGAAAAAAGCAATCATAAAAATAACGGACAGACATTTTCAGGAGGGCGAAGAATCCTGTGCAGAGCTCACCACAACGGGCACCCTTGAATTCGCCGAAAAGGGCTTCATAATCACCTATGAAGAAACAAACGACGAGCTCACGGGCTGCACAACAAAGCTTTTGGTTGAAGGCGATGAAAGAATCAGTATGACCCGCACGGGCAGCTTCAACACCGACCTGATTATTGAAAAAGACAGACGCCACACCTGCTTTTATTCAACACCCTACGGCGAGCTGATTATGGGTGTTTACGGCAAAAGCATTATCCCCGATATGGCGGAAAACGGCGGCTCACTCAAATTCAGATATACACTTGATTTCAACAGCACCCCTGCATCGGAAAACGAACTTGAAATTTCCGTTGCGGTTAAGGAGGAACAATAAAATGTCACTTTTGGTTAAACAGGCAGTTATGCAGGCAAGAGCAGCAATAATGGAGGCTGCCGGCAGAGCCGTTGCAAACGGCGATTTTCCCGAAACAGCTTTAAGCGATTTTATAATTGAAGTTCCCGCCAACAAAGAAAACGGCGATTATTCTTCAAATGCCGCAATGGCGTGGGCAAGAGATTTACGCAATGCCCCCAGAAAAATTGCGGATATTATCGTTAAAGAAATGGACCTTACGGATACCTTCTTTGACCGTTGCGAGGTTGCGGGCCCCGGCTTCCTCAACTTCTATCTTTGCAGCAGCTTCAACGCCTGCGTTATTCAGGATATTCTTGAAAAAGGCAAGGATTACGGACGCTCCGATTTCGGCGGCGGCAAAAAAATAAATGTTGAATTCGTTTCCGCAAACCCCACGGGTCCTATGCATATGGGTAATGCAAGAGGCGGTGCTCTCGGCGACTGCCTTGCAGCCGTGCTCGATGCCGCAGGCTACGAGGTAAGCCGTGAATTCTATATCAACGATGCGGGCAATCAGATTGATAAATTCGGTCTTTCTCTCGATATAAGATACCAGCAGCTTTTCCTTGGCGAAAATGCTCCCGAATTGCCTGAGGACAGCTATCACGGCGAGGATATTATCACCAGAGCAAAGGAATTTGCCGAAATCAACGGCGATAAATATATCAACGCTTCCGAGGCTGACCGCAGAAAGGCTCTTGTTGAGTTTGCTCTGCCCAAGAACATTGATGCAATGAAAGAAAATCTCGGCAAATACCGCATTGCATACGATACCTGGTTCCACGAAAGCACTCTTCACAACAACGGCGAGCTTAAAGAAACCCTTGAAATTATGAAAAACAAGGGTCTTACCTATGAAAAAGACGGTGCCGTATGGTATAAAAATAAAGAAGTGCTCGGTGCAAGACTTCTCAGAGAGGGCAAAACTCCCGAAGAGATTGAAAAGCTTGAGCTTAAAGACGAGGTTCTTATCAGAACAAACGGCAACCCCACCTATTTTGCCGCAGATATTGCATATCACCGCAACAAGCTTCTCATCAGAGGCTTTGACAAAGCAATCGACATCTGGGGTGCAGACCACCACGGTCACGTTGCAAGAATGAAGGGTGCTCTTGACGCCATCGGCTGCAACGGTGACGACCTTGATATTATTCTTATGCAGCTTGTCCGCCTCACAAGAGACGGCGAGGTTGTGAGAATGAGCAAGCGTTCGGGCAAGGCAATAACACTTGTTGACCTGCTTGAAGAAATTCCCATTGATGCCGTTCGTTTTCTCTTCAATATGAGAGAGCCCGGCTCACAGATGGATTTCGACCTTGACCTTGCGGTTGAACAGAGCTCGCAGAATCCCGTTTATTACTGCCAGTATGCCCACGCAAGAATCTGCAGCATTGTTAAAAAGCTTGAAGCAGAGGGCAAAATCGCAAGAGAATGCACAATTCCCGAGCTTGTTCTTCTTTCGGCTCCCGAAGAGAAAGAACTTATCAGACACCTTGCATCTCTCACCGATGAAATCATTCTTTCCGCAAAGAATTATGACCCCGCAAAGATTACCCGCTATGCGGTTGACCTTGCAACCCTCTTCCATAAGTTCTATAACGCCTGCAGAGTCAACTGCGAGGATGAGGCACTTATGCAGGCAAGACTCAGCCTCTGCCTTTGCGTTAAGAGTGTTCTCAATAACATTCTCACAATGTTCAATATCACAGTTCCCGAAAGTATGTAAAAAAAGCACCCTTGCGGGTGCTTTTTTAATGCGTAATTCGTAATTCGGAATGCGTAATTAATCAGTTTAAAATGAAATACTTCGTATGAAATGTTGCACATTCGTAGGGGCGGGCATCGCCCGTCCGCCTGAATTTTTCAATCCTCAGTCCTACGGACAGCTCCTTTACCAAAGGAGCCCAAAAGGAAAATTACAGTTAAATATATAATCGGTCATAGACGAAGCCTATCCGAAACCATTATCTATTATCTATTATCTATTCACTATTCTCTATTATCTCAAAGAAAAGCCCCGCCGAAATCTTCGGCGGGGGTTAATTACGCATTACGCATTATGAATTACGAATTAAAGAATTTCGCCCATCATACCGGGAACGCAGCCTGCTGCGTTTGATTCGTCGGTATCAATGTGCATTGCAAAAGCGTAGCTGGGGTTAACTCTTACGATAACATCATCAAAAATAAGCTTTCTGCCGTTTGACTCAACCTTAACGCAAACAATCTGCTTATCCTCAAGACCGTATTTCTCTGCATCTGCGGGAGTTGCGTGGATATGTCTTTTTGCGGAAATAACGCCGCAATCGATTTCAACTTCGCCCTTGGGACCAACAAGCTTGCACTTGCCGCTTGATGCGATGTCGCCGCTTTCTCTTACGGGAGCATCAACACCGATGCTGCGTGCATCTGTGAGTGAAAGCTCAACCTGAGTTGCGGGGCGGACGGGGCCGAGAATTGAAACTGCGGGGAAGCTTGACTTTGAGCCGATAACGGCAACTCTCTCTTCGCAGGCAAACTGACCGGGCTGTGAGAGATCTTTCTTATGGGTTAATTCATAGCCTTCGCCGAAGAGAATGTCAAGGTCCTCACGGCTTACGTGCACGTGACGTGCCGAAGTTTCAACAAGAACTTCCTTTTTCATAGTAAATCACCTTTTGTTTAAATTTATTTTTAACGAAAGAATGGTGACCGCCATAAAGACGGTCACCTTTTTAAATTACCAATTGATTACGTAATCGTTCTCTGTTGAGAAGGGAAGAACAACAACGGTGTCGCCAAGAGGAATGTTGATTGTCCAGTAAAGCATATAGTTAGCTGTAAGAACACGACCTGTTGCAACGTCAACTTTAACAACTACTGTGCTTGAAGGATAGTTCATTTCAATTGTACCGATGCTGAAAAGCTTTGCAACTGCACCGGGAATATTTTCATCGATAACTGCGGGAAGAACAACATTGAATGCCTTGGGAGCATTGCCGTCGCCATGCTTAACTGTTGATGACTTGCCGTCTGCCTTTGTTGTGATTTTGATTGTGTATGTTTTGCCGTCAGCTGAAGGAGTGCAGGAAGCGCTCTTAACATTTGCTGCTGTGAGCTTACTTGCCCATGTTTCGCCTTCAACGGGGAAGAAAGCATTCTTGTCTGCTGCTGAGCTCCATGTTACGTTTGCCTTGGCTTTATCTTCACCCATGAAACCGTCGATGAAGTTTCCTGTGCCGCCGAGAACTTTATCAATAATACCGGGAACACCTGTTACTTCGCCTGCAACTGAATGCTTCATGAAGTTTGAATGAATGCTCTTTGAATCTTTCTTTGCGCTGTTGATAGCTGTGTTGAAATATGCAACGATTTCTTCTGTTGTTGCGGGAGCTGCTGCTGCAGTTGTTTCTTCGCCTGCAACTGTTGTTGTTTCGTCAGCTGCGGGTGCAGTTGTTTCGTCTGCTGCGGGAGCTGTTGTTTCATCAGCTGCGGGTACAGTTGTTTCGTCTGCTGCGGGAGCCTCTGTTGTTGTTTCGGGAGCTGCTGTGGTTGTTGTTTCTTCATTGTTGCCGCCGCAAGCTGCAAATGCAAAAA
>CALGRR010000103.1 GCA_937880805.1 uncultured Clostridia bacterium | reverse complement strand
CAGAATTATGCTTTTTATAAAAATGAAGCAATAAAAGAAATTATTGATTTTGATTTTTCGGAAAGAGAAACCTTTTCCAATCAGTTTAACGGTTGTGCTGGGGTTGAACGCATTGTGATTGAAAATCATATTGCCACCAGCTATGCGAGAGCATTTACAGGTTGTTCAAGCTTGAAAAGTGTTAAAACATTAGATTTTACATATGTTAGCAATGCGAGCGGATGGTTAAGCAGTTGTGATGCAGTAGAGGAAATTCTTTTTGAGACAGAAACTATTTCAATTTCTTTAAGTGTTCCGTGCCCGAAATTAACAGCAAAAAGCGTACAAAATATATTTGACGGACTTTCATCAACAGCAACTGGAAAAACATTGACCTTACCGCCTGCGTTTGAAAAAGATGATGCAGAAGCTGTTGTAACCGCTAATATTGAAGAGGTTGATGGGTTAAAGAGAATTAAAGGCAAAGAAGGGTGGTCGTTGGTAAGATGATTATTGAAAGCAATGTTTTAAAGGCAGACGAAGGTATGATGCTTACAAATGGCGAAACTTTCGGCCAAACTGTCTATCTCGGCAAGAATGATGTCGTTGATAATTGGCACGAAATCACCGAGGAAGAAGCAGAGAGATTGCAGAATGAAGATGTGCCAGACAACAGCGAACCTGATTACAAAGCTCTTCTTGACATCGTAACGGGAGGTGACGGCGAATGAGTATCAGAACAATAGCGGAAGCTATGGCATTCCGCAGAAAGATTGAAAGTGCCGCAAGCAAGCTCCCCGATGATGAGGCTCTGAATTCGGTTGAACTTTTTGAAAAGTGGAATGGTGCCAAAGCTTACACAACGGGTGACCGTGTTGTTGAAAACGGTGTACTCTTCAAAGCAAAGCAGGATATTTCAGCCAATCCCACCTGGAACCCGTCAGCCGTTCCCGCACTCTGGGAGCCCGTAGCGAATCCGTCAGAAGCGGGTACACTCGATAATCCCATTACTGCCGTTGCGGGTATGACCTATATTAAAGGTCTGCATTACACGGAAAACGGCACGGTCTATCTCTGCATCCGTGACGATTCCGCAGACGGCAGCGGGACAAGCCTTCATTATCCGCCTTCCGCTTTGGTGGGCAATTACTTTGAAAAAATTAATTAAAGAAAGGAAAATTCAAAATGAAACATCTTGCATTATTTTCAGCGGGTGCGGTAGGTTCGGTTATCGCATCATTCTTCGGCGGTTGGTCCGCTGCTATGACAACTCTTAGCGTTTTTGTGTGTATCGACTACCTTTCGGGGCTTGTTGTTGCCTTGATTTTTCATAAATCAACAAAAACCGAAACCGGCGGAGCAAGTTCAATGGTTGGAGCAAAAGGCCTTTTTAAAAAGATCGCAATGTTTTGCTTGGTTGCTGTTGCAAACAGACTCGATATTATGTTTGCCACAGAATACATACAAGATATGGTTTGCATATCGTTTATTATCAACGAGCTTATCAGCATTGTTGAAAACTTCGGTCTGATGGGTGTACCGATGCCGAAGATTATTATTAAAGCTATTGACCTTTTGAAGAAGAA
>CALGRR010000102.1 GCA_937880805.1 uncultured Clostridia bacterium | reverse complement strand
TTAAATTATACTATAAAAAGTTACCGCATATTTTTATATTGCAAACAACTTTAAAGTTCTTTTTCTTTTATTATTCGAACCTTTAACGGCTCAGACATTTTCGCTTTCCAATTTCTTCTTTCTTCAAAATGTATCCAAATCTCTCTCATATCTTTTAAAAAAATTTTTATTGTGCTATACTCATTCTAGCATATAAAGAAAAAACACTTTATTATTATAAAAAAAATAATATGCATATAGAAAGGCAAAAAGTTTATGCTATATTTATGTACAGAGGATTCTGTATCCGGAATAAAATTTTGGAAATTTATATGTGCAAATTTATTTCAGAATATAGAAATCATAGATTTAGGTAAAAATAGTAATAATACAAAATTAGCAGATTTTGTATGTGGACTTACAGACAAAGAAAATACATATTTAATAAATAAATTTACCATGACATCTTCGTGTGGAATATATCCTAATATATCCACAGCTTTTATTACAACTAATATTTGTCCCAATATTGGCAAATCTAATTCTGTAACATTTTCAAAAATATTTTCATTTATAATGCTGGTGCCCCTTGCTTTTGTGAGCATAGCCATAACAACCGCCTGCGAATCTGTAGGAAAGCCGGGATAAGGCATTGTTCTTATATATCTCACCCTGCGAAGCCTTTCGGGAGCTTCAATTATAAGCTCGTCGGGGCTGAATTCCAATTCACAGCCCGCAACCTCAAATGCGTGAACAACGGGCACTATATGCTCTTTGTTTATTCCTTTCACGGCAATTTTGCCGCCCGCACAGGCTGCCGCCGCCATATAGGTTGAAGCAACAATTCTGTCGGGAATAACGGTGTGTTCAATATTATTTGCATTGAAGCTGCCTTCAATTCTTATAACACTCTGACCCGCACCGCTGATTTTTGCACCGCATTTGATTAAGAATTCTGCAAGATCCTTTATTTCGGGCTCTCTTGCCGCATTGGTTATAACCGTTTCACCCGTTGCACCGAGTGAAGCAAGCATAATATTTTCGGTTGCACCTACGCTCGGAAAAGCAAGGCTTATATTACGCCCCTTAATTCCGTTTTCGGCTTTGCAATCGAGAATACCGCCCTTTTCGGCAATATCAACACCCATAATGCGAAGCGATGAAAGATGCAAATCTATTGGTCGGAGCCCTATTTCGCACCCGCCGGGCGGAGTCATTTCCGCTTTGCCGAATCTTGCAAGCAGGGCACCGAGAAAAATAATTGATGAACGCATTTCCCTCATAAGGGTTTCGGAAATATCATATCTGCAGGCACCGCGTGCATCAACAATAACCGTTGTATTTTCACGCTTGACCTTGCAGCCTATGTGCTCAAGTATTTTAATTGCCGCCGAAACATCGGTTAAATCGGGGCAGTTATGTATTACGCTTATGCCGTTGACTGCGGCAGCGGCCGCAAGAATAGGCAAAGAACTGTTTTTTGAACCCTGAAGCACAACACTTCCGCTTAAGGCGTTTCCGCCGTCTATAACAAGTTTTTTCATACTCACGCTCCTCGGAACATAACTACTAACATATTATTCCGAAAGCGTAATTATTGTGATTTTATTTGGAGTGGCGGGAGTAATCCGAACTGTGTTTTTTATCGGAGGATTTCCGCCTTTTCTTCGTTAAAATACTCGCAAATCCGTCAAGGATTTGCTCCGTTTTGTGCCTTGACAAGCCAAAAATCATCTCGATAAAAAATCTTCGACCTGAAAGCGAAGGATTTTAAAATGATTTTTGGATGTTGAGTGAGCAGAAAGGCTGACGCCTTTCAATCGCGAAACACCGAAAAGCGTTGAAAAGACTCGCTTTCAGGCATTGTTCGGATTATTCCCGTCACTCTATTATTTCGCAAAGTGTTTCATATATTCTCTGTGTTGCATCGAGCACAGCCATATTTTTGGCATTTGCACCGATTTCGGCAAGTCTGTTCTTATCCGAAATAAGAGAATTTACTCTTTCCGTAAGCGAATCGGGAGTAAGGTCTTTTTCTTCAAGAATCTCTGCCGCACCGTTATTTACGAGAGCCATTGCGTTATGATACTGATGATTTTCGGTTACATAGGGTGACGGGATAAGTATTGAAGGCTTACCGAGTGCCTGAAGCTCGCTGAGTGAGCTTGCACCCGAACGGCTGATAACCAGATCAGCAGCGGGAAGACACTTGGGAATATCAATATATTCCGAAATTATGATGTTGGGATTATTCTCTGCATCAACACCCTGATCCTTAAGCTTTGCAACAAATGCATCTCTGCCGCCCTTACCCGTTGCGTGAAGGAAAACACAATCGTTATCCTTATGCTTATTCACTATCATTCCGAGAACGGCATCATTAACGGGCTTTGCGCCAAGGCTGCCGCCCATTGAGAGAATGAGAGGTTTATCGGTTATGCCGAGCTCTGCTCTTGCGAAATCTCTGTCACCCTTAAGCAAATCCCCTCTTATGGGAAGACCCGTAATAACGCAGGGATTTTTGGGCTTCATATATTTTTCTGCCTGCGAAACGGTGAGCATAACTCTGTCAACGCTTCCCGCAAGGGCTTTGTTGGTTACACCCGGGAAGGCATTCTGCTCATGAATGGCTGTGGGAATACCCATTTTTGCCGCCATTCTGAGTACGGGGCCGCTTACATATCCGCCAAAACCGATAACCAGATCGGGCTTGAATTCTTTAATTATTTTTTTAGCCTGCGAGGATGATTTGAGAAGCTTTGAAACCGTGCCTATATTATGCTTTATTGCTTCGGGTGAAAAACTTCTCCAGAAGCCGCTGATTTCAATAGTCTTAAGCTCATACCCCGCTTCGGGAACGAGCCTTGCTTCCATTTTATCGGCGGTGCCTGCAAAAACGATTTCTGCATCGGGATGTTTTTCTTTGATAAAGCCTGCGGTTCCGAGTGCGGGATTGATGTGGCCGCCCGTTCCGCCTGCCGCAATTAATATTCTTTTATTGCAAAGCATAGCTACCCTTCTTTCTGCTTTCTCTTGCCACGGCAAGAATAATTCCCATTTCAAAAAGCTGCAAAAGCAACGCCGTACCGCCCGAGCTGAAGAACGGAAGGCTGATACCCGTATTCGGTATCGTTGACGTTACAACTCCGAAGTTCAAAAGTGCCTGAAGCCCGACCTTAAAGGTAAGGCCCATTGCCATCATAGCTGCAAACTTGCTCTTTGCCTGGCAGGCAATATACATACCCATTCCCACAAGAAGAACAAATGCCGCCATTATGATTACTGCTCTGAAGAAGCCGAGTTCTTCGCAGACTATCGCAAAAATAAAGTCGTTCTGCGGCTCGGGAAGATACATATGCTTCTGCTTTGACTGACCGAAGCCCAGACCGAAAAGTCCGCCCGAGCCTATTGCATAAAGCGATTGAAGCGACTGCCATGCTTCGCCGAGTCTTTCATCACGGGTAAGCTCGTGATTTGTTAAAAGCTTTATCCATACCGAAATTCGGCTCTGGCTGTATGAGCCGAGCTCAATCTGCTCAACAAGATGATTTCCGTAAATCCACACGGCTATAATTCCCACAATCGCCAACGCTCCGCCGAGAACAAACCATCTCATTTTTATTCCGCCGAAGAAGAGCATTGCAACGCCGATTGCAAAAATAATAATCAAGCCTGAATTGTGACTTTCAGGTATCATAAGAGCAAGAACGATTAAAAGCGGAACGGCATTGGGAATAATCGCCCATGAGCTTTTCTGAATATATTTCTGGTATTTTTCCATTATATAGCTCATATAAACTATGAGCGAAAGCTTGGCTATTTCAGACGGCTGAATTGATATTCCGAAAATACTTATCCAGCGTTTGATATGCTCTTTTCCGTCTTTGATGTCGGGGTTTATAAGAACATAAACCATAAGCACCAGAGATGCAACATAGAGAACACCCGCAAGCTTTCTGTAAACATCAATTCTCACGTGTGATGCAAGCACCATTACCAATAAACCGGGAATTGCAATTTTAAGCTGCTCAACAAAAACGTGATAACCGCCGAGGCCGCCCTCACCCGAATGCTCGGCAAAGGATTCAACATAGCTTGCCGAAAAGAGCATTACAAGACCGAAGGCAAGCAATGCAATTACAGATAAAAGGAAGGTCAGATTTGTCTGCCCTCTGAAAAATATCGGTTCGGGTTTTTTTATATTCTTTTTATTTCTTGAAAAATAATAAACAAATCTGTCCGCAACAATATGCCATAAAAAAGCGAAGCCTTTGCCGATTGCGATGATTTCGTTTTTAGCGGTCCTTACCGAAACCGACCACATATTCTTAACAGAAAATCCGTGCCTCTTCCTTGAGGCGGATGATTCAGACATTCCGACATTCTCCTTTCGTTAAATTGAGTATCCGCCGTAATACATCAACGCAAAAGCGGCAATTCCGCCCGCAATATTAACTGCGGTAAAGACTGAAACGATTTTCTTTTCGCTCCAGCCGCAAATTTCAAAATGATGGTGTATGGGTGCCATTTTAAATATACGCTTTCCGCCCGTTACTCTGTAATAAACAATCTGGAGCACATCGGAGGCACCCTCAATAACATAAACGATACCCGAAATCAAAAGAATAAGCGGGCAGTTGAGTGCATATGCAAGGGCAACAACCATTCCGCCGAGAAACATTGAGCCTGTGTCGCCCATAAACACTTTGGCGGGATTTTTATTCCAGAGCAAAAATCCTGTGCAGGCACCGAAAAGTGCACTTGCAAGCATTGAAAATCCGAAATATTCCTTTAAAACAGCTATTGCACCGAGCGACAACGCCGTTGTTGCGGTAACACTCGCACAAAGCCCGTCAACTCCGTCGGTAAAATTCACGGCATTGATTGCCGCATAAATAATAACAATACCGAATATCCAGAAGAAGAATCCAATTTCAACAACACCGATAAACGGTATGAACATATAGGGCTGACCCTGCATTGACATATAAAGGCTTGTTAGATAAGACAGTATAACCGCAAGCTGTGCGGCGGTTTTCTGTTTTATTGTAAGGCCTAAATTCTGATGCTGCACAACCTTGATGTAATCATCAACAAAGCCTATCAGGCCGAAGGCAAGAGCCATAATAACGCCGCTTGCAAGCTTTGTATACATCTCGGATTTAACAAGGCTGCCTTCGCCTGCAATATCCCCGCCCATAATCTTATCGGTTACAAGCGTAACAACAACTGCGGCACAAAGACCGATAATGAACATTATTCCGCCCATTGTTGGCGTACCCTGCTTGCTCATATGCCATTTAGGCCCTATATCAAGAATTGTCTGCCCGAATTTTAGCTTTCTGAGCCACGGTATCATAACAAAACCGAGAATTGCCGTAACCGCAACTGCGGAGGCAAGTGCCAATATGTGAGCAGTTATAATATTCATTAATATAAACCCTTTCAGTTATTTTTGTTCAGATTATCGTAAACAGCAAAAATAACATCCTCTAATTTCATACCTCTGCTCGCTTTGAACAAAACCGCATCATCGGCTTCAAGCATATCGGAAAGTCTGCGGGAAAGCTCTTTTTTATCATTAAAGCTTTCAACGGTTTCAACTCCGTTTTCTCTTGCACCTCTTGCGGCTTCAAGAGAACGCTCTCCGTAAGTAAACAAAACATCAATTCCGTTTTCCGCCGCTTTAACGCCTACTCCGTAATGTGCACTTTCGCTCACGGAGCCAAGCTCAAGCATATCGCCGATAACGGCAATTTTTCTTTTGGAATTCATTTCACCGAGAACAGCCATTGCCGCCGCCTGGGAATCGGGGCTTGCATTGTAACAATCCTCAATAAAGGTTATTCCGCATTTTTTATTTATTCTTTGCCTCATTCCTGCGGGAACATAGCCTTTGAGTGCCTCAAAAGCCTGCTCGGGTTCAATTCCGAAAAGCTGACCCGCACTCACCGCACAAAGAGCATTATAGATATTGTGACGGCCCGGGAAAGGCAGGCTGACCCTGCCCGTGCCGCCGCCGAAATCAACACTCATTGCGATTTCGTTTTCTTTGGAGGTTATATCAAATGCCTTAACATTATTCTTTTCGTTCTGAATTCCGTAATACTTCACGGGATGAGCACCCGGTCTTACGGTAACGAGCATATCGTCATCACCGTTGAGAATAATCGGAGCATCGCTTTTCATTCCGTCAAGAATTTCAAGCTTTGCACGCAGAATACCCTCTCTTGAGCCGAGCATTTCAATATGCGAAACGCCGATATTAGTTATAATCGCAACATCGGGCTTTACCGCTTTGGTCATTCTTGAAATCTCATCAAAGCCACTCATTCCCATTTCGATAACTGCGGCTTCGTGAGTTTTTTCAAGCCTGAAAAGCGTTAAGGGAACACCGATTTCGTTGTTGAGATTACCCTCATTTTTAAGGGTATTGTATTTTGAAGAAATAACGGCGTGAACCATTTCTTTTGTTGTTGTTTTGCCCACGCTGCCCGTTATGCCGATAACCTTTATATTGAAAAGGCTTCTGTAGTATCCCGCCAAATCAAGAAGGGCAAGCCTTGTGTTTTCAACAATAATCTGCTTTTCTCCGAGCCCGCAGTCACGCTCGCAAATAACGGCTTCGGCACCGTTTTCTATTGCCTTTGCGGCAAAATCGTGACCGTCAAAATTCTCACCTTTAATTGCAATAAAAAGGCAGCCGTTTTCAATTTTTCTTGTATCGGTGCAAACGCAGTCAAAGCTGCCGTTAAGCTCTGTTTTTGAGCCCACCGCAGCCGCCACTTCTTTAAAAGTCATAGGCTTCATTTTCAGCCCTCCGCATTTTCGGAAAGTATTTGAGCAACAACCTTGCGTTCGTCAAAATCAATTTTGCCGCTTGCAAGAATCTGGTAGGTTTCCTGACCCTTGCCTGCAAGAATGATTATATCCCCTGCTTGAGCGATTGACATTGCTTTCTTTATTGCATTTTTTCTGTCGGGCTCAACAATCACTTTTTTGGCGTGCTTGCTTACACCCGCAACAATATCTTTGATTATTTCATCGGGGTCTTCGCTTCTCGGATTATCCGATGTTATAACTGTAACATCCGAAAGCCTTGTTGCTATTTTGCCCATAAGGGGTCTTTTGGTTTTATCTCTGTCGCCGCCGCAGCCGAAAACGGTAATTACTTTGCCCTGCGTTATTTCACGAACGCAGGATATAACATTTTCAAGCCCGTCTGGAGTGTGTGCATAGTCAATAAGAATCGTGTAGGGCTTATCGGCGGGAACAACCTCCATTCTGCCGGGAACACCCGTGCAGCAGGCAAGCTTTTCAACAACGGTTCTGAAGTCAAAGCCGAGCTCGATAAGACAAACCGCCGCACCCATTGAATTATAAACCGAGAATTTACCGGGAACGGCAAAATTGACTCTGCCTATATCTCCCGTTGTTACAAGCTCGTATTTTACACCCTGAGCAGTATTTCTGATATTCTTTGCGGAATAATCGCAGTTGTTGTTTTCAACGGAAAATGTAACATTTCTGCACTCTGTGCCGTTAAGCATATATTCCGATGCCTCATCGTCAATATTAACAACCGCAAGGTCGGAATTTTCAAAAAGCATATGCTTTGCAGCCTGATAGTTTTCAAAGCTTCCGTGATAGTCAAGATGGTCCTGGGTAAGATTTGTGAATATAGCTGCGACAAAATGAACGCCGTCAACTCTTCGCTGGTCGAGTGCCTGCGAAGAAACCTCCATAACACAGTATTCACACCCTGCCTCAACCATCTGTGCAAAGAGTGAAAAAAGCTCATAGCAATCGGGGGTTGTGAGCGATGCGGGATATTCTTTATCGCCAACGATATTTTTAACCGTGCCGAGCAAGCCGTTTTTATATCCGAGCGAATCAAGAACGGATTTGAGAATAAAGCAAGAGGTTGTTTTGCCGTTTGTGCCCGTTACACCGATTATCTTGAGTTTTCTTTCGGGATGGCCGTAAAACTCGGCACAAAGGCGGGCATATGCAGCCCTTGTGTTCTTAACAAGAATCTGATTTTTAAGACCCAAATCCTTCTGAACAACAACTGCGGCTGCTCCGTTTTCAAGTGCTTCGGCAGCCTTTGTGTGACCGTCAAAATGCTTGCCCTCAATGCATATGAAAACGCAGTTTTCCTTGATATTGCGGGAATTATCGGTTATAAAGCTAACCTCTGCATTTTCAAACGCTCCAACATATTCAAGCTCTTTTACAAGTGCTTCAAGTTTCATCTTCTGTCCTCCTGTGAGCCGATTAATCGGCAAGATCATCAACACCTACGGTTGATTCAAAATAAACCGTAACCGTTGTTCCGTATTCAACTTCATTTCCCGGTTCAATGCTCTGGCTTCTGGAAACTATTTCACCCTCATTCAAAGCATTGCCTGAAATTCTTATATTTAATCCTGATGATAATGCATATTTATTTGCCTGCGACAAAGTTAAGCCCCTGAGGTCGGGCACCGTTGTCATAAGCTGCTGTGCGTTCTGTTCCGTGTAAAGAACAACCACGCCGTCTTTGGGAATTGTTTGGTTATATGCGGGCACCTGACTGATAACCGTTTCACCATTGCCCGAAACCTTAACCGAAAAGCCCTCTGCCTTGAGCTTTGCCTTTGCATCCTCAACTGAAAGATTTACAAGGTTTGGCGTATTGGTATCAAGAAAAGCTATCTCGTCATCGGAATACTGCCTTTCAACGCCCATATATTCAAGTGTTTTTTCAACAACCTGAGCCGCAACGGGAGTGCATATCTGACCGCCGTTTATTCTTGTGCCCTGAGGCTCATCAATCATAACAAGAACGGCAATTTCGGGGTCATCCGCAGGTGCAAAGCACGCAAACGAAGCAATATAAACACCCGACTCATTATATTTCTGCGATGTGCCGGTTTTGCCCGCTACCTTGTAGCCTGCAACATATGCGTTTTTACCGGTTCCCCTCGCAACAACCGCCTCCATCATTTCCGAAACCGTTGAAGCGGTCTGCTCGGAAATAACCTGGCGTCTTACGGTGGGCTCGGTTTCGGAAATAACATTTCCGTTTGAATCAAGCTGCTTTGCCACAATATAGGGAGTCATAAGATAGCCGCCGTTTGCGATTGCACTTATTGCGGTTATCATCTGAATAGGTGTTACCTGAAGCGACTGACCGAAAGCACAGCTTGAAAGCTCAACTATGCCGAGATTTTCTTCGGTATAATAGTTATATCCTGCTTTGGGAAGAGTTTCTGCGGGAAGGTCAATTCCCGTTTTCTCCGTAAATCCGAAAGCTTCAAAATACTCATAGAACTTTTCGCTTCCGAGCTTTTGACCCATATTTATAAAGAACGGGTTGCAGGAATTCATAAGACCCTCGGTAAGATTCTGCGTTCCGTGGCCTTCACGCTTATGACATCTCATAGTTTCACTTGCAACCTTCGCACTGCCCGTGCAGGTGAAGGTTGTTTCGGGAGAAACAACATTTTCTTCAAGTGCCGCCGCAAGAGTTATTGTTTTGAATACCGAACCGGGATAATAAATATATCCTACCAAAGGATTTCGCCATATTTTATAGAGCATATTATTTCTTATTGAAGCTCTTCTTGCCGATGCCTGAGCCTGCTCATCATCGGGATATTTTTCGGCAATTTCCTTTTTCTGAAACTCATCAAGAGCCTCTGTATCGGGGTTATCCCCCTCTTTTGCTATGTATTCATAGTCCTCTTCTTCGAGATGCTGAGGATTGTTAAGGTCAAAGCTGTCGATGCAGGCAAGTGCTTTCACGGCACCCGTATGAACATCCATAACTATTCCGTATGCACCCTCGCCGCCGCTTTCTTTATAGGCATCCTTCAGGCTTTCTTCAAGATACCTCTGGATAACCTCATCAATGGTAAGCACAAGACTTGTGCCCATTTCGGCATCATAAACGGTTTCAAACTCGTCATCCATAACCTCGCTGTTGCCGTTCTGTGCCGTTATAATTCTTCCGGGAATGCCCGCAAGCTCTTCATTATAGTAGTTTTCAAGACCCTCTCTGCCGTCGCCGTCATCATTGGTAAAGCCGATAACGTGTGATGCGAGATTTGAATATGGATAATATCTTTTAACATCGGGGTCAATGCCGATAACCGTGCTGTATTTAATCTTTTTTGTTTCCTGCACGGTGTTGCCCTTTGAATCGGTTGTGTAAACGCTGTATTCATAGGGTTCATCAAAAAGTGCCGTTACAGCCTCTTTTTCGGCATATTCAACACGGCGTTTGACAACCATATATTTATAGCCGCTTTTGTTTGCTTTATCGAGAATACTGTCATATTCAACACCTGTTATTTCGGAAAGCTTTCGGCAAACATCTTTTTTGAAATTTTCGTTTACATCCTCGCTTCTGTCGTCATTATGAATTTCGTGGGGATTCAGATATATTTTCCACACAGATGCACTTTTGGCAAGAACGGTGCCGTTTGCATCATAGATTATTCCTCTTTCGGCATCAATGACGGTATCGTAAAGCTGATTTTTTTCAGCCTGCTCTTTATAGTAATCGCTGTTAAAAATCTGAATTCTTGCAAGGTTGCCCGCAACAATTCCGATAAATATCGTGAGAAAAGCAAAAACCGCCTTTGCCCTCATATTGAATCTTGCTCTGGGCGACTTTCGCTCTGTTTCTTTTTTCTTTTTTGATATAAATGACTTTATATTGTTATTTGCCAAAGCAAGCCACCCTTTCAGAAAAAAATGCCGCCTCAAAGCAGATTTGCAACATAGAATTTTTAAATCCTAACTGTTTTTTATCCGCAAAATTGAGACAGCCCTGATTTTACTATATGCTTGTTACAGTATTGCATATGCTAATTAAAGCAGACAAAAAACCTTCAAGTTTAATTGTCTGCTTTAATTTCAGCATTAACAGCATCGCCACCGGAAACAACTACTTTGTCGCCATCCCTGTCATCAAAGTAATATATCTGGTAACGCTCTATTTTTTGCATTCCCAAAACATTTACCGCATAGTCCTCTACCTTTTCGCGGGACATCAAGGCGTTAAGTGCCATATTAAGTCTTATGTTTTCGCTTTTTGCTTCATCGAGCAAAATCTCTTTTTCGTTTGCCAGAGCCTTAAGCTCATAAACATTGAGTCTGGCGGCAAGAATACCCACAAAGAGAGAGAACATAACAAGAATAACAGCAAAAATCTTGAGTGCCTGCCTGGTTTCAGCCATTGATTCGGCACGGGTTTTTGCAGCAGATGAAGCTTTCGGCTTTGCCGAGGGCTTTTCTTTTTTCTGAGGCTCGGGGTCGGGCAAGTCAACTACGGGTATTGCCGTTGAAAACGCCTGAGCACCGAACAAGCCCAAATCATAAGCTTCGCTTCTGTTATCCATATTTCTCCTCCTCTCTTAATGTAATATATTAAAACATAATAATAATCAAAGTTTTTCCGCCGTGCGGAGTCTTGAACTTCGGCATCGCGGATTTTCTTCCAGCTCCGCCTTGCTCGGTGTTACTGCTTTAAACACCTTTGCAGCCGCCTTGTTTCCGCACACGCAAACGGGAAAATTCTTGGGGCAGGTGCAGCCCTTTGAAAGCGGTGCAAGTGCCTGCTTCACCGTTCTGTCTTCAAGCGAATGGAAGGTAATAACGCTTACCCTTCCCCCGACCTTAAGGCAGTCAAACATATCATTCACGGCATTTCCGAGACCGTCAAGCTCACCGTTTACATATATTCTCAATGCCTGAAAGGTTTTTCTTGCGGGGTGTCCGTCACGCTTTGCGGCGGCGGGCATTGCGGATTTGATTATATCCGAAAGCTCAAATGTTGTTTCGATGGGTTTAATCTCTCTGGCTTTTACAATAGCCCTTGAAATTGACGGGGCAAATTTTTCTTCGCCGTATTCAAAAATTATTTTCTGAAGCTCCTGCTGCGAAAGAGTGTTTACCGCCTGAGCAGCACTCATTCCCGAAATTGACATTCTCATATCAAGCGGGGCATCGTGATGAAACGAAAATCCTCTTGAAGGCTCATCAAGCTGATGCGAGCTTACGCCGAGATCGGCAAGCACACCGTCAACCTTATCAATGCCGAGCGAAGCCAGAATATTTTTTATGTTAAAGAAATTATCGTGAACAACCGTTACACAGCCGAACTTTGAAAGTCTTTCTTTCAGAATCTCAATAGCTTCGGGATCTCTGTCTATTGAAATAAGTCTGCCGCCTTTTAATCGGCTTGCTATTGCACTTGAATGACCTCCGCCGCCCGAAGTGCAGTCAACATAAATCCCGTCGGGCTTAATATTGAGCGACTCTATTGTTTCATTGAACAACACGGGAATGTGATGAAACTCGCTGCTCATCGCTCACCCTCCGCACAGTCAAAATCATTTGAATAGCTTGTATCGCTGAAATCGAAATCGCTGCTGTCGTTATATTCATCCCAGATATTTTTATCCCAGAGCTCAATTCTGTTATCCATACCAACAACAATCATCTCTTCATTGAGCTGAGCAAATTTTTTGAAATCTTCTTTAAGGGATATTCTTCCCGACTTATCTACCGATGCAAGGTCTATTCTGTTGGCGAGCTGTCTCTGTGCCCTCGCCTGCATTTCGCCTTTATATGTACGAACGATGCCCTTGCTGAATCTGTCATATTCCTTTTCCGAAAATATGAGCAGGCAAGGGTCGTTGTGAAGAGATTTCATAATAACAACGGGGCTTCCCAACTCACTTCTGAACTGAGGCGGTATTGACATTCGGTTTACCTGGTCAAACTTTCTCATTTCTGTTCCTATAAACGATGACATTTTTCCGCCTCCCTTTCAAATGAATTTTTGTGGATTTTTTAACCAAAAGTCCCCTTTGCTTCCCTTGAATGGTTAGATTATATAATATAAAACGCAAGATTACAAGCCTTTTTTGAAAAAATTTTTATTTTTTTTCGGCAAAATCCGTTGAATTTTTTCAAAAATTGTGTTTATACATCTATCGCCACACAAGATATTGAAAAACGGATTATCAAGCCGTTAAAATCAGCATATCCTCGGGTTTTATATCTTTTTGCAACGCACAGTTTACAGCCAGAGATGTAAGCTTTGCGGCACGTTCAATCATAAGGTCCACCTCTCTGGGAGTAACCATCATTGTTTTTGCATCATCATCAACCTCGTTTACACCCGAATAATCCGAAACGAGGGTTGCTGCATCAACAACCGTGGGAACACCTATTGCTATAACCGGAATACCGAGTGTTCTTTCGCTGATTTCCTTTCTCGAGTTTCCCACTCCCGAGCCGGGCACAATCCCCGTGTTGCACATCTGCACGGTGTTTCCGAGCCTTGAAACGCTTCTTGCTGCAAGAGCATCAACGGTTATAACAATATCAGGCTTAAGCATCTTCACAGCACCCTCTATAAGCTCGCCCGCCTCTGCACCCGTTTCGCCCATAACGCCCGTAGAAAACGCACTTACGCTTCTCAAGCCGTCAAGACCCGTGCTTTTGAGAAGCTCACCGGTTATATGGCGTGTTGCAAAAATCATTGACGCACATTTCGGCCCGAGTGCATCGGGAGTAATTCTGATGTTACCGAGGCCCGCAACAAGAACGCTCCCTTTTTCGGGAATCATTCTCTTCATTTCTTCACACAGCACCTCAAAGCTGTCGTCAATAAACTGAGCGTGCTTTGCAAATGGCGTTACTTCAACGGTGACATATCTTCCCACGGGCTTTTCAACAATCCTCGCACCCTTTTCGTTGAGAACATCTATTCTTGAAACCGTTGCTCCTTTTGCCTCAAAGCGTTCAATTTCAATTCCTTCTATATTTTTTTCGCCCAAAAATTCGCATCTTTCAATTGCCAAATCCGTTCTGAAATTCATAATTTTATTTACCTCTTGCTTTTTTCTGAAATTTTTAGTAATATAAATGCGATAAATTGAAATATTTTTTAAAAAAATTCTTGCAATTTACAAAAAAATGTGATAACATATCAAGCTGTATGAAGAAGGAGGTGCCATTATGCCCAATATTAAATCAGCTAAAAAGAGAGTTATCGTTAACAAGACCAGAGCTGCAAGAAACAAGTCACGCAACACTGCTCTTAAAACTGCTATCAAAAAGGCTCACGCAGCCGCTGAAGCAAACGCTCCCGAGACCGCAGTTCTCGTAAAAGAGGCTATCAAAAAGGTTGACCAGGCTGCAGCTAAGGGTCTTCTCCACAAGAACAACGCTGCCCGCAAGAAGTCAGCACTTGCAAAGCTTGCAAAATAAGCTAATACGAAAAGATAACCGTGGTTGTAAATTTTTTATGACCACGGTTGTTTAATTATTGACAATCTCTTGCATTTAAGCTATAATTTGCTTGTAAATAAAAATACGGAGGTTATTTCAATGGAAACCTTAAAGAAAGTTCTTAAAGTTATCGGCATCATCGCTGCTATCGCAGGTGTAGCCGCAGGAATCTATTTTGCAGTTAAAAAGTTCCTTGAAAAGAAAAACAGCGCTGCTGACTGCGAAGAAAACTACGTTTCCTGCTCTTGCTGCGAAGCTGAAGCATAAAAATGCACATTTCAAGACCCTGCATCAGGCAGGGTCTTTTTATTTTTCCTTCGGTTTTGAAACAAACGAAGCTATAAGGCCGCAGATTATTGCAACCGTAACCCCGCCCGATGCCGCAGTGAACGCTCCCGTTATAATTCCTCTTGCCCCCTGCTCCGAAATGGCTTTTTGAATTCCTTTTGCGAGAGTGTAGCCGAAGCCCGTAAGCGGCACGCTTGCACCGGCACCCGCCCAATTATAAAGAGGCTCATATAATCCGACCGCCGTCAGAAAAACTCCCGCCGTCACAAACAGCACAAGAATACGACCCGGAGTGAGCTTTGTTAAATCCATAAGCACCTGACCGATAAGACAAACTGCTCCGCCAACCAAAAAGGCTTTTAATAAATCCGTCAAAATATCCATAAATTTGCCTCACACTCTTTTTTAATTTTAGTATCATCTAAAAATTTCTTAATATTCCGCATTTGTTAAAAATAACTCTTGACAAAACAGCTGATTATTAATAATATTTATATTGTGGTTTCCGGGGGGAAACAATAAATTAAATTTTTAAGGAGAAGAATTATGGTATTCGAAAAACTCAAAAAAATCATCAGCGAGCAGCTTGAAGTTGATCAGAGCATCATCACAGAGGGTGCATCAATCACAGGTGAACTTGGTGCAGACAGCCTCGACCTTATTGACCTTGCAATGTCAATCGAAGATGAATTTGACATTGAGCTTTCAGATGAAGCACTTGAGAAGATCAAGACCGTAAGCGACCTTGTTGCTTATATTGAAGACAGAACATAAGTAAGATAACGCATCTTTTAACGCAGCGGTTCATCGCTGCGTTTTTGTTTTTGACACGGAGTTTTCTGTGTGATATAATTAAATCGGGTGATTGATATGATTTTAAAGAACGCAACAATATGCAACAAAAATTTTGAATTTGTAAAAACAGATATTGAGATAACAGACGGCAAAATAGCACGCACGGGCAGCCTTGAGGGTGAGCATCTCGATTTTTCAGACTGCGTTATACTGCCGGGCTTTATTGATATTCATATTCACGGAATCAATATGGCTGACGCAACTGACGGCAAGCCCGATTCCGCAGCGAATATGAGCAAGTCACTTGCAAAGCACGGCGTTACCTCCTTCTGCCCCGCAACAATGACAATTCCCGTTGAACAGATAAGAAAAAGCTTTGAGTACATTGCAGACACTATGGGCAGAGAAGAAGGTGCATATATTCACGGCATCAATATGGAAGGCCCTTTCATCTCCCCTGCCAAAAAAGGTGCTCAGGCTGAAGATAATATTATTGAACCTGACTTTGAGCTTTTCAAAGAGCTTAATACCATATGCCCCATAAAGCTTGTTGACATCGCACCCGAAATAAACGGTGCCGATGAGTTTATAAAAAAAGCAAAAGAGATATGCACGGTTTCTGCCGCACACACAACCGCAGACTACGCCTGCTTACACAAGGCAATAGAAAACGGCATTTCGCACGCAACCCATCTCTATAACGCAATGAACGGTCTTACCTCCCGTGAGGCAGGTGCCGTTGGTGCGGTGCTTGACAGCAACAGCGTAGCGGCCGAACTTATATGCGACGGAATTCATATCTGCGAACCCACATTGAGAATTACATTCAAGGCACTCGGCGAGGACAGAACCGTTGTTATAAGCGATGCTATGATGGCGGCAGGGCTTGAGGACGGTGAATACTCTCTCGGCGGTCAGCGTGTTATCAAAAAAGGTGCCGCAAGACTTGCCGACGGCACTCTCGCCGGCAGTGCAACCAATCTTTTTGATGAATTCCAAAACATCCTTGAATTCGGCATTCCCGTTAAGCAGGCAGTTAAATCCGTTACAATAAACCCCGCAAGGGTTATCGGTGCAGATAAAATAACGGGAAGCATTGAAGAAGGAAAGAACGCTGACCTTCTGGTTTTATCCGAGGATATGAAAACAATAAAAGCTGTTTTCGTTAAAGGCAAAAGAATTATATAAAAATAACCTGCCGTTTCATAAAGCGGCAGGTTTTCTTATTATAAATAATATATATAAATATATTTATATTAT
>CALGRR010000101.1 GCA_937880805.1 uncultured Clostridia bacterium | reverse complement strand
AATATTTCTGCCATAGAGCCTTTTTTGTACTGTCCGCACAATTTGGGGCAGTTCAATTGTGACCGTCTTTTTAAATATATGCAATTAAAAGTTCAGTAACCAGCACCGCTACGCAGGAAAATGCCGCAACCTTAACAAGGCTTTTTTCGAGGAAGGCGAATATAACGGCAGCAATAAATCCTATTATCGCAGACGAAGTGTAAGATGTTGCATAAAATATAGCGGGAATTGTCATAACGCTTAAAACCGCATAGGGCATATAGTAGAGAAAAGACAGAATAAATCTGTTTTTTATTTCTTTCTTTACAAGCACCATAGGCAGCATACGAACAAGATATGTAACCCCTGCACAAACAAGAAGATATATTCCGAAATTACTCATTGGCTTCGCCCTCCTTATCTGTATTTATGGGGGCGATTACCGCAAAGAGTGCACTTGCGGCAACAGCACAGATGATAATAACAAATCCCTGCGGAACAGCAGTGAGAGCAGGAATATATCTGAATGCACAGCTTAGTGCAACTGCGGTAAGCACGCAGAGTGCAACGGGTTTGCTCTTTTTTGCGGGAGGAATAACAACAGCGATAAACATACCGTAAATTGCAACTCCCAGAGAAGAGATTACCACATCGGGAAGCAGATTTCCCGCAACAGCACCGATTACTGTGCCTGCACTCCAGCCGAGATAGGGCGTCAGAATAAGACCGTAAAGATATTTTTTGCCTATCTTGCCTTCCTTTGAGGAGGAAACGGCAAACACTTCATCGGTATTTACGAATGAAATAAGAAAACGGTCAATGGTTTTTACGCTTTTGTCAATCTTCTGCGAAAGCGAAACCGACATAAGTGAATATCGGAGATTGATTACCAGCTGTGTTACCGCAAGCTCAATGAGTGTTCCGCCGCCTGCAATAATGGGCACAGCGGCGAGCTGACCCGCAGAGGTAACATTTGTCATTGAAATGAGCAGAGCCTCAACAACGCTCAGACCGCTTTCAACAGAGAAAATACCGAAAGCGAAGCCTACGGCAATGTAACCGATGCAAACCGGAATGCCGTCTTTTATTCCACGGGTAAAGCTGTTGTTTTCGTTCAATTAAATCCCTTCTGACTTTGATAAATAAACGAGCAAATGATAACACAGCCGTCTGCCAAAATCAATTCATAAAAAGCAAAATAACGCGAAAAGAAAAATATTTTTTAAAAATCGCAAGTGAGCTTTTACTATGAAAACGGGAGAAAAAACGAGAAAACAAGAGATTGTGAAATGTAAATTAAAAAATTCAAAAAAACCTATTGACAATATTTTGACCTTATGATAATATATGCAAGCACGAAAAAAATAAATCGGAGGAAATGTTATGTCTACTTATATGCCTAAAGCGGGCGACATCACCCGTAAGTGGTATGTGATTGATGCAGCAGGTAAGCCCATGGGTAAGGTTGCTGTTGAAGCTGCAAAGCTTCTTCGCGGTAAGCACAAGGCTATCTTCACACCCCATGCAGACTGCGGCGATCACGTAATCATCATCAATGCAGAGAAAGCAGTTCTCACAGGTAACAAGCTCAATCAGAAAATGTATTATCATCACAGCGGTTATATCGGCCATCTCAAAGAGGTTAAATACAGCACTCTTATGAAAACAAAGCCCGATTTCGCTATGACACTTGCAGTTAAGGGTATGCTTCCCGACACAGTAATCGGCCGCAAGGCTCTCACAAGACTTCGCGTTGTTAAGGGTGCTGAGCATCCCCACGCAGCTCAGAAGCCCGATGTATGGGAATTTTAAGAAAGGGAGGCAATAAATAATGTACGAAACAAATCCTTATTTCTACGGCACAGGCCGCAGAAAGAGCTCTGTTGCAAGAGTTCGCGTATATGCCGGCACAGGCAAAATCATCATTAACGACAGAGAAATTGACGATTATTTCGGTCTTGAAACACTCAAGCTCATCGTTCGTCAGCCTCTCGCTCTTACAGAAACAGAAGAAAAGTTTGACATCGTTTGCCGCGTAGCAGGCGGTGGCGTAACAGGCCAGGCAGGTGCTATCCGTCACGGTCTTGCACGTGCACTTCTTCAGTATGACGAAAACCTTCGTCCCGCCCTCAAGAAGGCAGGTTTCCTTACCAGAGACCCCAGAATGAAGGAAAGAAAGAAGTACGGTCTCAAAGGTGCCCGTCGTGCACCCCAGTTCAGCAAGAGATAATTTTTCCCGAATGGGGATTATCGAAAACCCTTGGAATCAGAGCGGTTCCAAGGGTTTATTTTATTTGTACGGTTGTGTATTGAGAAATCCGATAAACTGTGATATACTGAATTTCAGGAAAGACCGATAATCTAAAGACAAATTTTAAAGGAGTTATTATGGATTTTATGAACCTTGCAGCCGAGAGATATTCGGTGCGGAAATTCACGGACAAGCCTCTTGATAAAGAGGTAATTGACAAAATTCTTGAAGCGGGGCATATTGCACCCACGGGATGCAACTATCAGCCGCAGAGGATTCTTGTTATGAGCAATGAAGAAACCCTTGCAAAGCTGAAAGAATGCACTCGCTGCCATTTTGATGCACCCTGTGCAATGCTTATCTGCTACAACAAGGATGAATGCTGGACAAGACCCTATGACGGTGCACAGTGCGGAATTGTTGATGCAAGCATCGTTACAACTCATATGATGCTCCGTGCTTGGGAGCTTGGTGTCGGCTCAACCTGGGTTATGCACTTCAATCCGTTCAAGATGCGGGAAGCATTTGAAACCCCTGAAAATGTTGAACCCGTTGCACTTCTCGTTATGGGTTATCCCGCACCGGATGCAGTGCCCAATGAAAGACACACGATTTACAGACCGATGGAAGAAACGGTTTATTACAATAAATTCTGATAAAAGCTGAAACTTTGAGGTGTTACTGTGAAAATACAGATTGACAGCAACAAAAAATTCCAGACCTATGAGGGCATCGGCGCAAGCGGTGCCTGGTGGGCACAGATTGTCGGCGGCTGGGATAACAAAGACGAAAACGGCGAAGAAATACGCAACGTCATATCCCGTTTGCTTTTCAGCAAGATCGACGGCATAGGTATGAATATATACAGATATAATATCGGCGGCGGCTCTGCACACAGCGGCAACGGCGAATATTCCGATTTTGCTCGCAGAACGGAGTGCTTTGACACCGATGACGGCGGATATGATTTCAGCCGTGACAAAAATGCTGTGTATATGATGCATCAGGCTGTCCGTGACGGTGCGGAAGAAGTTATTCTTTTTGTTAATTCACCCATAGAGAAGCTGACCAAAAACGGATGGGCACATCTCAAAAAGCATCAGCTTTTCAGAACAAATTTAAGCAGAAAAAACTATTTACCTTTTGCAAAATACTGCCTTGATGTTACCGAGCATTTTGTTGACGAAGGCTTGCCCGTAAGGTATCTTTCACCTGTTAACGAGCCTTTCTGGATATGGACGGGCGGTCAGGAGGGCTGCCATTATTCACCCCGCCAAGCAGGCAAGGTTATGCGTGTTTTTGCCAAAGAACTGAAAAATCGCACAAGGCTTTCATCAGTAAAACTTTCGGGTGTTGAAAACGGCGATATCCGCTGGTTTAATAAGTCGTATACCCGTAATCTTTTGAAGTATCCCGAAGTGCGTGAATGTATCGATGCCGTTGACCTGCATTCATATTTTCTTCATCAGCCTTTGCCGTTTTTTAATGACAGAATAAAATTCCTCAAACGGTACAGAAAATGGATGGATAAGCATTATCCCGATGTGCCGATAAAAATGAGTGAGTGGACTCATATGGTCGGCGGAAAGAATCCGAATATGGATTCCGCTCTTGAAACCGTAAAGGTTATGATTGAGGATTTTACGTTGCTCGGTGTCACCTCGTGGCAGCATTGGATTGCCTGCTCACATTATGATTATCACGACGGTCTTATTTATCTCGATATTGAAAACAAGAGTTTTGAAACCACGAAAAGGCTTTATGCAACAGGTAACTTTTCAAAATACATACCGTTGGGTGCAAAGCGTGTTGAAGCAGCTTGTGACGATGACGATATTATGCTTGTTGCCTTTGAAAATGAAGAAAAAACCGTTCTTGTTATCGTGAATCCGACAAATAAAGAAAAGAATTATACATTGCCCCGTGATGCGGTTACGGCTGTTACAAACAACGAGAAAAATCTTGAAGAAAGCACTGTCTGTGCGAATGAAAGCATTGCAATAACCCCCGAATCCGTTACAACAGTTATATTTGAAAAATAAAATGAGGAGAATTTGCCTATGAATATAAAAGACAAAGCAATCGGATTCCTTGCTTCCGCAAAAAAATATTGGAAAACTCCGCCCGAAGGCAGATATATGACATACAAGGAAATCGCCTCGCTTGCAGGCGGCGGAATAGGTGTCAGAATTATTGTTTACTGCTTTCAGCAGATGACAATTTCAACCGGCAACACCCTTCTCGGCAACACAATCGGCATTGACCCGATGGCTCTGCAGATAATTTATATCATCAGTCTGCTGACTGCTTTTCCGCTGACGGCACTCCGTGCGCAGATGATAGACAACACCCGCAGTATGAAGGGCAAATACCGCCCCTATCTCATAACAATGGGTTTACCGACGGTTATTCTCGGCTCGGCGTTTTTGTGGATGCCTTATGAAAATATGAGTCTTTTCGCAAAATGTGCGGTTGTGCTCGGATTTAATATTGCATTTCAGTTTTTCTACAGCTTCTTTAATGATTCATACGAAAGTCTTATCAACGTTTTGTCACCGAACAGTATTGAACGCTCCGATGTTCTTTCGGTTCGCTATGTTGTGGAGAACATTTCGCCTTCAATAGTCGGCATAATATTCCCGCTGCTTGCAAAGCTTGTAACGGGTGAAGATAAATTATACGATATAAGAATTTATCGCTATATCTATCCTCCGATGCTGTTTGCGGGATTTCTTGTGTCAATGATAATTTATGTCAACACAAGGGAAAAAACGGTTCAGGCAAAAACGCACCGTGCACAGATAAGATTTATTGATGCCTTTAAAGCTGTGGCAAGGAATAAGTATTTCTGGGTTATATCGCTTGCAGGCTGGATCGGATTTCTTGAAATCGGTTTTCAGAATATTATGCAGTGGATGTATAACTATCAGGAAGCCTGCTCGGCGGGGCAGTATGCCGTGATTACCGCTATTGTGGGCAACGCATCATTCTGGCCGAATCTTGTCGGGCCGTTTCTCATCCGAAAATACGGCAAAAAGAAAATTCTTATATTTACTAATGCTCTGAGTGTTGCTTTTATTCTGATGATGCTGCCCGTTATCCGCCAGGCAGGCAAACCCGGAGCAATATGGATTCTTCTCATATTCACTTTTATAAATCAGTTTATCACTTCTCTCGGTCATCTGCTCGGACCGAGCGTTAATGCGGATATAAGGGATTATCAGCATTACATAACGGGCGAAAGAATTGACGGTATGTTTGCGGCGGTAGGTCTTATCGGCAACGCAATAACAATGGTCACGGGTCTTGCGCTTCCTGCAATTTATGAAAAAACAGGGCTCAACAAAGAAACGGCAATTTCAATGGGATATGACGGCTCCGTTGTTTATGAGGTGCTCAATGACCGTGGATATTTCATAAGCATATGCTCTGTTCTGATTATTGCATCGGCAATCGGTGCAGCACTCAATGTTATTCCGTATTTCTTCTATGATTTCACCGAAACAAAGCAGAAAGCAATCATCAAGGTTCTGAAAATTCGTGCAATGTTTGAGGATTATTCCCGAAATCGGCATAAAGATGAAGCGTTTGCCGAAGCGATTGGGATTATTAAAGAGTCGAGAGCATTGAGCACCAAAACGCTGCACGACCTTGAAGCGGAAAAGAAAAAAGGCTTGAGCAAAAAAGAGCTTGCAATACTGAAAAAAGAAAATGAAGAAACGGAAATTGCAAGGTTTGTTATGGAAGAACTCTGCAAATACGATACCCCCGAAGGCAGAGAAGAGCTTTATGAAGCACGGCTGCTCACGGCAAACGGACCCGAAAGCTTTATGACGGCTGAATTGCCGACAAAGAAAGAGATAAAGGCATATCCCGTGCAAACACAGACTCAGATAAACTGCAGAAGAAATGCTCTGATGCGTGCGGAGAATATTGCAACCGCAAAGCGTACATTCAAAAAACACTATAAAAACGGAATAGAGTTATTTGATACATCTGCACTTGACGAGCTTTATGAATCGGAAAACCGCATTCAGACAAATATTCTTGAAGTTACCGATAAAACAAAGGCGGCAAAGGAATCAAAATCAAACGAAGTATTGCCGCAATTAAAGCGGGAATTTAAAGAGTTGAGGGCTAAAAGGTCAGAAGTTCAAAAACAAATCAAATCCGAAGAACGCAGATATTCTCTTTATTGCCGTGCCGTAAAGCCCTATATTGATGCACAGCGCATCATTGAGCAGGCAGAGAGTTATGCAAAGCTTGAGGAATTGGAGAAAGCTTGGTTTAATTAAGACACAAAAGGCTCGGACTGTGTCTGCATATCGAAATCTATATCAAGAATAACAAGCTCCGCAGAAGAAACTCTGCGGAGCTTGTGTGTTATCAAATAAAATTTTTAATATACTGCAGATTAGGAAATTACAGTTTATTTGCTGTGTTTAATAACAATAGCAAAGTCTGCCGTATGGGGCGGCATCCCCCTTTGTATAGAATGAATTCACATCATTTTCAATATAGTTATCTGCCCATTTGAAGCTGAAGCCGCCGGCTGAATCAACAAGAGCTTTTGAAACTTTAAGCATCAGCTTGTTGCCCTCATAACGGATTTCGGCTTCACCGATTTCAGTGAAAACTCCGTTGATATTCTTTTCAACATTGGTTTTGCCGTTGACGGGTGCGGTGCGGTTGACAACAATGTTTTCGTTGATGAAAAGAGTCATCCAGCTTCCGCCGTCGGGAGAAGAAAGTGCGTCGGCTGTGTCAACATAGAAATAATAGTTTTCCGCATCCTCAGCGACCTTCATATTGACAATATCGTTTCTGCCAGATGAATCGGTTATCGGATTCTGAGCAAAATCAACCGAATTTCTGTTGGCTGTATCGTTTCTGTAATCTCTGTATACCGAGCTGATTTTCTCCGAATCCCATTGTGAAAAGCTTCCGTTAATATCTATGGTCACGTTCGGGCTTTTTGTAACTCTGCTTGTCACGCCCTTGAACTTTGCAATATAATTCACCATCTGCAGATAATAGTTATCGCCGAGAATACCTGCGGAGGGCTCAACATCACGGGAGGCATTTTCGTCGGCACAGTCAACAAAAACAATCGGATAGTCTTCTTCAGGAGACTGCCTCTGAGCAACCCATTCGTTAAAGCCCGTTACAAAAATAATGTCGGGATTCATTTTGATTGCAAACTCCCATTGCTCCGCAAAATTATAGCCGTAAAGCATTGCGTTTTCGGATGAATCGTTCTTTCCGTTATGCCATGAACGGGTGCGGTCGTTTGCACCGTACCATGCGGTTTTGCTGAACACGCAGGTATCCGAATGCTGAGCAGCGGAAACGTTCATTATCTTGACGCCGTCTTTTTTGAAAACAGAGCGATATGTGAGCGAACGGTCAAATTCCATCCACGGGAAACCGTCATCCACCTTGTCTGCATTCGGCCATTGAGATTGCTTTATTCTGAAATATTCTTTGACTTCGGGTTTTATCTCGCCGTCATTTTCGTTGCCGATAATCATCGGCTTGCCGTCAAGACGGAACCAAAGCTCATCGAGTCGGGGATAATTTGCCTTGAGTTCGGCATTATTATAAATTTCATCGTAAATTCTGTTGACAGTATCTGCGGAATAGGAATTGGTGTAATATGCGATTTGCGGAACATCAAAGCCCTGAAGCAGATATTCATAACATACGCCTATAAGCTTTTTGGCAGGCTCCGAATATGTGAAAGCATTCGTTGCGTCGATGACTATGAAATCAACCGCAGCATCTGTCAGCATCTGAACGTGCTTTCTGAAAACCCATTCGTCGATTGCAGAATAATATCCGAGAAGCGGTTCACCCCAGAAATGGAACTCCTGTTGAACTCCGCCGCCTGCCGCAATCCATTCTTCTTCCGAATTTATTGCATCGGGATGTTCTGCAACAAGCTTTGTATTATCAATTATCCGTGTGCTGCCGTGCTGACCCTGCCAGAGAAAATAGAAAACACCCACAAGCTTTTCACTTTCTCCTGCGGAAACAACACTTCTGCCGAGAGCGTCCGTGCAGGCAAGCGAGCCGTTGATTTCTGCAGGCTTTTCCATAATTGTTCCCACCCCCGTAATGCTGTTTATCAAAGTCATAAAAAACAGTATGACCGCCGTTATTTTGCGGACCATAAACAATTCAAATCCACTCATAATCCATTCTTCCTATCTTTAAGTTTCTGTGTAAATCAGAATTTGTTGATTACATTGGTGTCCCTACTTCAATTAAGTTACCGTCTAAATCGTAGAACCGTATTACTCGTTGCCCCCAACTGTGTGTCATAAGATGATTCACATATTCAATCGTGGGGTATAGTCTTTCTAATTTTTCAACAAATGATTCGATATCCTGCTCCTCAAAATACAATTCGCAAGAGTTGCTCTTTGGGACAATATCTCTATCTAAAAACGATTTCCATATTTTCTCATCTTGAAGGACAAGACCTTCTGTTAGAATCATATTGCCATCGTTGTCAAGCACCAAATCTATACCAAACAAGTCGTGATAGAATTTTCTCGATTTCTCTATATCTTTGACAACAATCAGAATATTCTTCAATCTCATAACATTTCTCCGTCAAATTCTTATTTGGTACAATATAAGAGTAGTAACCCAATGCCAAAAACATTGTAAAACTACTCTTATTTTTATACAATAAAGAGGAAAGGTCCTGCGTAATTCTTATTGGATTAACACATCCGTTCGATAAACTGTCGACCGCCTCTTATTGTGTACATTCGAGTAAACAGGTTGAAGCATAGCCTTCGCGTAACGAGCCAAAATGAGTGTCAGTAAGAGTAAGTGGTTCTACCTTTCAAATTACTTTTCAAGGAGGATACTCTATGATTAGTGTAGGCATTGACATTTCAAAAGACAAAAGTACGGTTTGTATGCTTCGACCTTATGGTGAAGTCGTAGAAACTCCGTATAGCATCGACCACACCGAGCAGGCGCTGAATTCTCTGATTGAGCGTATCAAGTCATTTGATGAAGATGTCAAAGTCGTGCTTGAAGCTACCGGCGGCTATCATCAGGTTGTTGTTGCTAAGCTGCTTTCAGCAGGTATTTTTACTGTTGTCGTAAATCCTTACATAATGAAAAAATACTGTGCAGCTGTTTTAAGAAAGGCTAAAACGGACAAAATTGACTCTGCCCGAATAGCAAACTATGGTATAGATCATTGGTTTTCTATGACCGCATATTGTCCGCCTGATGAGATCTATGAAGAACTTAAACTGCTGGGTAGGCAATATGAACAGTATGTGAAATTGAAGGTAAACTGTAAAATACAACTTACAAACCTGCTTGACGGCGTTATGCCTGGAATTAAGACCATACTACAAGGAACTGTTCCTGCATACAGCACAAAGGATAAACTGTGCGACTTTGTAGAAAAGTATTGGCATTACGATAACATCAAAAAGATGAACGAAAAACAGTTCCTTTCAGACTATAAAAAATGGGCTAAAAAGAAAGGATATCGTTGCAACGAAAGTCAAGCGATAGCGATATATCAGCTTTCGAAGAACAATATCCCAACCCTTAAATCCAGTACCCCATCAACCAAAATGCTGGTACTGCAGGCAGTGAAGTCGGTAAGAGATGCCGAAATCACCTTATCGCTAATTGTATCACAAATGCAGGAAATTGCAAGTAATTTACCGGAATATTCCGTAGTAAGGGAGATGAAGGGTGTCGGCGATGTTCTTTCTGTTCGTTTGATTGCTGAAATCGGTGATGTCAGACGTTTTCACAATGGCAGTGCTCTTGTAGCCTTTGCAGGTATTGATGCTCCGCCTTATGAATCAGGCAAATTTGTCGGCACTAAACGCAATATTTCAAAGCGTGGCTCTTCTACTCTTCGGAAAATCGGATACGAAATCATGCACAGTCTTAAAGTAGTAAAGCCTTCCGAAGATTCTGCGGTTTATGATTTTATTATCAAAAAAGAAAACGAAGGAAAACCAAAGCGTGTTGCCAAAATTGCAGGACTCAATAAATTTCTACGAATTTATTACGCAAGAGTAATGGAACTTTACTGTTAATTGTATAATTGTTGTTTGCATACACTTAAGCTGAAAAATTTGTGTTTTTCAGCTGTATTGTTATGCTCTTTTTTATCACTCAAAAAAATTTAAAAATCTCTTGACAAACAGTAACAGGTTTTTCTAAGCAAAATATATCATATCACGGGCTGTTTTTGCTGTCAACAAATCGTTATGAGCAAAAGAATAATCCCACGAAAAATGTCAATATTTTGTCAATAAGTCGGGATGTCAGTGCTTTTTTGGTCACCTTCAGGTTTTCAAAGAAATAATCTTAAAATGCAAATAGTTAAAACCCACAGAGTCGGCGGCTAACCGAATCTGTGGGTTTTTAAAATTCCGCTTGTTTTTGTTAATTGATTCTTACAACAAGGTCGCTTTCGGGGTAGCAGCAGCAAGGATGAATAAAATCAAACTGCATATCTGCCACACGGCGTTTATCCTCACCCTCGGGTATATAAACCTTACCGCTCAAAAGCTTGCTTCTGCAAAATCCGCACTCACCTGTATGGCATCTTGCGGGAACTTCTATACCCGCACGCTCAAAAGCACAAAGCACGGTTTCGTTGCTGCTTGCTTTAATTACCGATTCAACTCCGCGGTTAATAACCTTGATGCTGTATTCCGCAGGCGTTTCTTCCGCCTTCTTACCCGAAGAGAACACTTCAAAGCGAATATATTTCTTTTCTTTTTCAAGCTTGGGAAGCTCGGTTTCAAGATATTTATATAAGCCTCCGGGTCCGCAAACAAAGATGCTGTAATTACCTTCGGGAGCATATTTCTTTATAATATCTGAACCGACGAAGCCCTTTTCATAGCCTTCTTCATCGCTGTGGCTGAGAACATAAACAACATTTATTTTATCATTGTTTGCAGAAAGGCTGTCAAGCTCTGATTTGAAGAGAATTTCATCCGAGGTTCTGCAGCCGTAAAGCAAGGTGAGGCTGCAATCCTCATCGCCTTCAGCTATCGCTCTTGCAAGCGAAAGGAAGGGGGTGATGCCGCTGCCGCCTGCAACGGCAACTATATTATTTGCATCTCTTAACGGCGAATATGTCAGATTTCCCTCGGGTGCATATGCGGTAACCTCATTACCCACCGCCCAGTTATCAAGAATATAATCTGAAACAAAGCCGTCATTGATTCGTTTAACCGTAATCTGATATTCACCGTTCAAAGCACTTGCGGGTGAAGACGCTATTGAATATGAACGGGTAACAACAGAGCTGCCTATTTCAAGCCTGAAGGTGAGGTATTGACCTGCTTTAAAATAAGCAAGAGGTGCCGTTTCACTTTTGAAATAATAGCTTTTTGCAATGCCTGCGTGTTCTTCAATTCTGCTGATTACAAGCTTTTGCACTTTGGGGTGAATGCTTTTGGCAACTTTGTTTACGCCCAAATCATCGGTAGAAGCAGGCAAAACTGCCTCGGCACTGTTTATAAACTTTTTTCTTTCTGTCAAGAATTTTACGGTGTTTACCATATCCTTGAAACTACCGTTAACAGAAGCCTTTTTCTTGCTCATTTATTTCGCCTCCTTTTCCATAGCGAGTATTGCAGCCTTTGCTGCCATATCACCGGTTGTGTAGCTGGGCGAATAACCCATATGTCTTGTAGTGTATCCGCCGGCAAAATAAAGACCGGATATACCCTTATCTATCATATCAAAAACAATTCTTTTAACGATGCCGTCTTCCTTGCTTGCTTCATAACCGTAAATAGTGCCTGCAGGGGCATCGGTGTAACGGGCATAGGTCATAGGTGTTGAAATTTCAATTTCTTCTATATAATCCCTGATTGCGATTCCCGTTGTTTTCTCAAAGTTATCTATCATTTTTTCTGCGAAGGCAATTTTTGTTTTGTAATAATCCTTAACGGAAACCTTGCTCCATTCATCTCCCGCAAAAATAGAGGTCATATAAAGGATGCTTGTGCCTTCGGGAGAGCAATCGTCAAAGGCTTTGTTGAGGCAAACTGTTGCCTGCACATCGTTTGTTTCAATTTTTTTGCTGAGTTCATAGCACTTTCTGTTATCGTTGGTCGGATAAATGAAATAAGTGTGGTTGTTAAGACCCAATTCCTCCGCAGAACGGTTAAGGCCAAGAAACACAGCAAAGCCTTTTGCACCCAATGTTTTGGCGTTTACTTCCTTTTTGAGCTTCTCGGGAACAGCGTTTTTATCAATAAGCTTTGTATAGGCGTTATAAGGTGAAGCGTTGCAGATAACCGCTTTTGCGTTAATCTGCGTGCCGTCATCAAGAATAACCCCCGTTGCTTTGTTGTTTTCTACAATAATTTTCTTGACACTTGTGTTAAACCACGCCTCGCCGCCGCTTTCGGTAAACGCTTCAAGCAAGGCTGTGCTTATCTGATGGCTTCTGCCTTTGGGAATAACGGCACCGTCAATGATGTATGAATGAAGCATTGTGAAATAGTGGATAACGTTAAGCTCGTCTGTGGGCTGACCGAGATAGCACCAATATCCGTTAAGTATATCTCTTGTTTTTTTGCTTGCACCGAATGCTTTGAGAACTTCATCAACAGAATAATTTGCAGCTTTAAGAAATTCTGTATGTTCGGAAAATATTTCCTTTATCATTGAGGGTTTGAAATCTTCAATGTTGCTCACAAAATCCAGAGTTTTTTCAATGCTCTCAATAAGGTCAAAAATCTTTGTAACCACAGCTGATGAGCCGGGGTCATACTCTTCGAGCTTGGCTATAAAAGCTTCCTTGCCCAAAGGCATAGAATAATCGCACTTTTCATTTTCATCAAGAGTAATAAGTCTGTATGCTTCATCAAGTGAAACCCACTCTATTTTATCTGCTGCTCCAACCTCCTGAAAAATTTTCAGCAGCGGAGATTTGCCCGTGATAGAGCCGATACCGCAAAGCTCGTGAAGCGATGCTTCAAATTCAAATCTGCCCCTCACAAAGCTTGTTGCAAAACCGCCGGGTAAATTGTGACGCTCGATAAGCAGAGTTTTTTTGCCCTCCTTGGCAAGGCGTGCCGATGCAACAAGTCCGCCGTTGCCTGCACCGATAACTACCGCATCATAATTTTTTGCCATATTTTTCACTTCTTTCGTAATACAATAATATGTGACGTTAAAACCGTTCGGGAATTACATATCTTTTCAAGTTATTATATCACTTTGAATTATCAATAGCAACACCCTGTTGCAATAAATAAGAATCCCGCCCAAGAGTGATATTGATATTATTGTTCAGATGTGTTATATTTTTAGCGTGACAGCACAGATATGACACACTTACGCTGAAACAGAAAGAGGGATAAAATGCTGTTGAGAATAGTTTCATTTATAGCTTCGCTGATTCTGCTGTTTACTCCGTCTGCCGCTATGCCCGAAAAGGGGAGTGTGCTCATTGAAACGCTTGATAATTTAAGCGAAAGCAGAACTGCTGACGAGATAAACGGTGCAAACGGAACAAAGTTTTTTATTCAGAGGCCCAAAGCAGATAAACTCAGAGAGGTTAACGCTGCCGATTTCGGACTTTCTGAGGATAATGCGGATAATTTTGAGGCATTTCAGGCTGCACTCAATTACTGCTCACAGCATCCGCGTACAAAGCTGGTTATTGACAAGGGCACATATTATTTCAAAAGTGCAAACGGTCTTGATGCCAATAACTGCACCGATTTGCTGATTGAAGGCTCGGATGCAACCTTTATTTTCTCTTCAACAGGATATAAGTTTTTTATAAGAAACAGCGACTGCGTTGAAATACGCAACCTCAATTTTGATTGGAATTGGGCTGAAAGCCCGCTTGCTTCGGTTGTTACCGTTCAAAACAGTAATCCGGATGTAAACACCGTTGACCTTGTTTTCAGGAATGCGGAATACTGCAGCGAAAGCATCCGCCTCACGGCGATTACTCAATGCGACCCGGAAACTTTTACCTTCGGTGCAAAATATTCGTCAAAAGAGGTTTATCTCTATCAGGATGCAAATGCAATAAAATCCGTTGAAAAAATTTCGGATAACACTCTGCGAGTTGTTCACAACGGCTGTATGAATAATTTTGAAAACGGTGAAATATATATTCTCAGGCACTATGTTTATGACGGAACAGTTTTCAACATAAGGGATTACAGCAAAAACATAACCTTTGATAATGTCAGCATTTACGGCAGTTCGGGTATGGCATATATCTGCGAGGGCAACTGTTCGCATTTTCAGATTATCAACAGCTTCATCGGAGTTAATCCCGAACACAAAAACAGCCGGTGCGTGTCACTCACCGCCGATGCAATTCATATTGTTAACACTGAAGGCTGCTTCAATATTTCGGGCTGTGACATAAGCGGAATGGGTGACGATGCCATTAATGTTCACGACGGTCTCGGCTACATTTCTGCGGTGAACGGCAACACCCTGACGCTGATTGCGTCTGCAATGAGGCTTGAAGCAGGTGACACTCTTGCATTTAAAAATGACAGATTTGAGAATACGGAAATAACAGCAAAAACAGTTTCAGTCAAAGCTCTTGACTGGATAACAAAAGAGGTTGTTGTTGAAGCCTTACCTGAAAGCGTAAAGGCAGGCTGGACTGCTTATAACACGGAATGTAACAGCGGTAACTATGTTATCAGAAACAATTATTTCCACGAAAACAGAGCAAGAGGCTTGCTTCTTCAATCCTCAAACGGACTTTGCGAGAATAACCGATTTTATAAAACAATGGCCCAGGCTGTAAAGGTTGTTATGGATATTGAGCCGACTCTCTGGCAGGAGGGCACGGGCGTTGATAATCTTATCATCCGCAACAATACCTTTGAAAAGTGCAATTTCAGCGACTGGGGCTCGGTGATAGAAATCGGCACGAATATTGCGGGTAAATCTGCCGAAACATCCGTTTTCACAAATGTTGAAATCACCGGAAACACATTCACCGATATTCCGTCAAGGCTTATGAGAGTGAACAATGTGAACGGTATTGTTTTCAGCAAAAACACTGTTGATACCGGAGATTTCTTTGACAAAGCAAACTTGCAGGGCAGGCTGCAGATGTTTGATTATTGCTCAAACATTACCTGCTCGGATAACGAATACATTAACGGCGGCTTCCTTGACATCAAAAAAATAGTCCAAACCAACAATATATCGGTCTGGGCAAGGGCTAATTCGCAGTTATGATACTTAAAAACTACGGAGTGAAAAATGATTAAAAAATTATTTGAAAAGCACGAAACATCAATGTGTATATTGCTGATAATTCTCTATGTTGCGGTAAATTCGTTTTGTATGCAGAATTTCGGTGTTGAGGATTACAGAAGCACCCTTATCAACACCGCCTTTTCGCTTATGCTTATAATTCTGGCAGTCAGCCTGAAAAGGGTGAGGTATTACGGACTTAACAAAGCTAATAATCCTAAAAAGTTTTTATATTTTCTGCCGCTTTTGCTGATTGTTTCGGTTAATCTGTGGTCGGGAATCAATATAAATAACACTCCGCAGGAGATTGTTTTTCACATTCTGACTATGCTTAACATCGGATTTATTGAGGAAATTATTTTCAGAGGTTTCCTCTTTAAAATGATGGAAAAGGATAACCTGAAAGCTGCCATAGCGGTGAGCTCGGTAACCTTCGGAATAGGGCATATTATTAATTTGTTTAACGGGGCTCAGCTTGTGCCGACCCTGCTTCAGGTATGCTATGCCATATCAATCGGTTATCTGTTTGTTGTTATTTTTATTAAAAGCAAGTCAATTATTCCGTGCATAATTGCACATTCGCTCAATAACTCGCTTTCAATATTTAATGAAGAAAACGCAGTATCAGCTTATGTTGCACCGATTTTTCTCATTATATTCCCTTTGGTTTATGCTGTGTATATCAACAAAGCCGTTAAGGAGTATTAATTTGTGGCAAATACCACAGAAACACAGAGACTGTTCGTGTAAAATGAAGATGAAGGGAGAATGAATAATGGCAGTCAGACTTAATGAAAACAAAGAGATTGTTGAAAACATAAAAAAGGGGCTTGAAGCAAAAGGCGGATACTGTCCTTGCCGAGTAGGAAAGCTGCCTGAATTCAAATGCATCTGTGATGAATTCAAAGCACAGATTGCGGACCCCGAGTTTGAGGGCTATTGCCACTGTATGCTTTATTATAAATCCAAAGATTGAAAGGAAGATGAAAATGAACGAAGTAAATTATAATAATTTTAAGCAGAATGTTATTGATAAAAACGGCGTTGTTCTTGTTGATTTCTATGCCGATTGGTGCGGACCCTGCCAGATGATGGCACCGGTTTTGAAAGAGGTGGAAAGTGAAAATGCCGATGTGAGCATCGTTAAGGTTAATGTTGATAACAGCCCCGAGCTTGCAGGTGTTTACGGCGTTATGAGCATACCGACGCTCATTGTGTTCAAAGACGGAAAGCCCGTTTCGCAGAATATCGGATATTGCCCGAAAGAAAAGGTTCTGAAAATGATTAATGTATAAAAAATATGCCACCGATTTTTCGGTGGCATAAATTTTTATAATTTTGAAAATCCGTGGCTGTTGATAAGTGCGTCGAGCTTCTTGCCTTCCTTGCAAAGAGGGCATTCGTGAGAAGCACAGGTGAAATAATCGGGCAAATCGTTGGGGTTGAAAACGGAATTAACGGTGTAGCCGTCGCATTCCGCTGCGGTTGCAAATATCGAAGCAATACCCACAACCTCGCCGCCATAATATTTAACAGCTTCAATAGCCGCTTTTGCGGTGTAGCCCGTAGCAACTGAAACAGCAAGAATAAGAACGTGCTTGCCCTTAATCATAGGAACAATATTATCTCTGAAAAGAAGCTGTGAGCTGCTTGTCATTTCGGGAGTAACAACATAAACAGTCTGATGAGCGTTTATATTCATAAGATTGTTCTTGGTGAGCTCATCTGCAAGGCAGGTGCCGATAACCTCTGTGCCGTCAAGGCATAAGATGGTGTCAACAATTTTTGTGTTATAATTATAATTGTGATAAAGTTCTTTTGCTACAGCCTTTGATTCGGAAAGACGGGATTTCTGTGCGGCAACATCGATATAGTAGTTGCTGTGAGCGTGGTTGGTTGCGAAATGGCCTTTTGCAACTCGGAGAAAAAGATTTTTATGGTTTGTTTTGATTTTTGTGATACTTGTTGTAGGCATAGAAACCCTCCTTGAATATATAGGATATTTTTATTTTATATCAATTACTGAATAATTACAAGAAAAAAATGAATTTTTATTAAAAAAATAAAGCCTTCCGATGAGGAAGGCTTTGAATTTCGTTGATTATTTTGCTTCAACAGTTTCTTTCTCTGCTTCTTTTTCTTTTTCTTTTTCTGCAAGAGCAGCAACCATCATTTCACGGATTTTCTCTTTGGGAGTTCCGTTCTTTACAAGCTCAAAATATTCTTCTGCGGGAATACCGCCAACGAAGCAGGGCTTATATTTAACTGTAACGCCCTTCTTTGCGATGATGATGTTAAGCACAAGAAGAGCAACGATTGTTCCGATGTAAACAAAAATTCCGAAGCCCATTGAAGCACTGATGAATTCGGGGAAAGCAGCTGAAATGCCGTTTGCGAACACGTTGAAGAGAACAACGGAGCCAACTGCAAGTGCAAGGGTGATAACGTTAAGAGTTATGTTTCTGGGGTTGCCCTTGGGGCCGCAAGCCATCATAAGCATAAGAAGGCTCAGGATAATCATAACAAGTGAAAGAAGAAGGCAAACGAGCGAGCCTGCGTAGCCTATAAAGCTTGTGCCGAGAACGCTTGAACCGAGCATTGTTAACAGGGCATCAAAATCAAGTGATGACACAAGATTATAAATTGTGATTGCATTTACCGATGTTGTTGTTTGCTCAATGAACGGACCGCTGTATGTTACGGAGCAAAGCGGAAGCATAAGAGCAGCGATAGGCAGTATCGAAAGAAAGATACGGGCAATGGTGAGCTTTGAGCCGATGAAAGATGCCTTTAATCTGTCGATACGCTTCTGGGTTTTTGCGTGCTCTGCTTCAGCGGCATCTGCTTCATCCATAAGTCTTTCATCCATACCGTAATAAACAAGGTTAACGCCGCAATCGGGGCAGTTGGGTTTCCAATCAAAAAGAGTAAGGCGACGGCCGCATTTCGGACATTTTGCCATAATTCTTCCTCCAAACTTAACTTATAATACTTACAGTTTATTCTAACACAGAAGCCACTGCAAATCAATAGTAAACTATAACTAAAAAGTATGCTGTTTTTTCGGCGAAATGACTATAAATTTTTAAGTTAACCCGCCGTCGGCGGTTATAACCTGAGCAGTAACATAGTCTGAATCGCTTGATGCAAGAAAAGAAACAACTGAAGCAATTTCTTCGGGGTCACCGAATCTGCCCATAGGAATCTCCTGAGCAAAATCGGCCTTTTCCTTCTTTGTGAGATTGTTGTTCATTTTTGTGTTAATCGCACCGGGAGCAACGCAGTTAACCTGAATGTTGCTGGGTGCAAGCTCACGTGCCAGAGCTTTTGAAAAGCCTATTACCGCAGCCTTGGTTGCCGAATAAACCGTTTCGCAGGAAGCACCGCAAACTCCCCACATAGAGGAAATATTGATTATTTTGCCCTGCTTTTGGTTTACCATATAGGGAACCGCAAATTTGCAGCAATTAAAAACACTTTTGAAATTGACTGCGGTTATGCGGTCGAATTCCTCTTCGGTTATATCGGTGAAGAGCTTTGTTTGCGAGATGCCTGCGTTATTTACAAGCACCGAAACGCCCCCGAAAAATTCGGCGGCGTCGGCAAAAACTTCTTTAATCTGATTGTAATCGGCAGCATCGGCTTTATAGAATTTATATTTTGCTCCCGTAAGTGAAAGCTTTTCTTCAAGAACCTTTGCCGATTTGTCATCGGTGAAATAGCAGGCGGCAATGTTATATCCGTCTGCGGCAAGTCGAAGAGCAATTTCGCTGCCTATTCCGCCCGATGCACCGGTAATTAAAGCACATTTATTCATATTATCAAAAATCAAAATTCATATTATCAAATGCAGCAGCAAAATTCTCAAGGTTTCTGCAGCCGTAAGGAAGCTTGAATTTGCTCTTGTTTACCTTGCCGGAAACTTCCTTGAATTCAATAATATAACCGTCGCTGCCGGTTGTGCTTTCAATTCTCTTGAGTTCATCGTTGAGATAATAATACTTTGTGGTTATTCCGTCTTCTGATTCATAAATATCGCAGTCATATTCCTTTCCGTTAAGAGAAACCTTGCCGCTTGAAACATAATTATCGTTCATTTCAAGGTCGCCTTGCATTTGAGAAAGGTCAAAATCACCGAGTGCATCGCCAATGTTGCCAACCTCTTCCGAGGGGAACTGATAATATGCATTAATAACGGGAAGCACGGCATACATTCCGGTGTCATTGATAATCAAATTAATACGCATTTTGCCTGTGGCAGAAATGGGATATGTCATTTCGGTAAACATATTGTTACCGTCTTTCATCACTGTAATGGGCATAACGGTGGTTACGCTTTCTGTTGTGGTCTGAATGGTAAGGTTGATAGTGAAGGTTCCGCTTTTAAGTATATCGGAATATTTCTGAACGGCATTTCCGTGCACGGGCTTGCCGTCGCTGCCAACCTCAACCTCAACCTCTTCAAATGATTCCTCGGGAATAACTCCGTTGTTCATTTCAAGCTCGGGCTCGGTAATGTTTTCGGTAAGAGCATCCTGAAGCTTTTCAAAATCGTTGCTTTCAAAAATTTCTTCTATCTCTTTATCGCTGAGAGTGGTCTGAACGGGAACAAGGCTTGTTTCAATTTCAACCTTATTTTTATCAACAATGATTTCGTTGCCGTTATCATCGGTATAAAAATATTCGGTTTTGCCGTTTTCGTCAACTCTGGTCTGAAGCTCCTGCGTGTTGCCGCTTTCATCGGTAACAACGGGCTTTTCTTCAATAATCAATTCGTTGCCTTCAAATCTTTTGCACGCTGCAAAGCTTGCAAGCAATGCAAAAACAAGAAGAATTGCAGATAATTTTTTAAACATAATAAACTCCTTCCGCAAGGGAAATAATGAAATGAATGGTATGTATATAGAATAGCTTATTTTAAGACTAAAATCAAGTGCGTATTTTTAATTAATAATAGCCGATTTGTAAAGCTTTTGTTTACAAACTGTGACCGCGAAAAAATAAAATACACAAAACACTTGAAAAATCACAACTTATGCTTTATAATAAGCTTTGGTTTTTAATACTTGCTACTATGGCTCAGTTGGTAGAGCAGCGCATTCGTAATGCGCAGGCCGTCGGTTCGAGTCCGACTAGTAGCTCCAAAAAATCCTGAATGCAGAAGCGTTCAGGATTTTTTACTTGGTGCCTTCAGGTGTGGAAATAAACCCCTGGTTCTACCAGGGGTTAAAGACGG